>CALALM010000089.1 GCA_937925565.1 uncultured Centipeda sp. | reverse complement strand
ATTCGGGGACTGCACGACGCCGAGTGCGCCGATGATCGTCACTGCCGCGAGAAAATAGAATACGATGCTCATGCCGTCCCTCCTTCCTTCGGTTCTGCTTTTGCTTCGGCGGGTTTTGGCGCAGCGGGCGGCTTTTCTGCCGCAGATTTTCCCGCTGCGAGCACTTTCGCTGTCGCTTCCGGCTTTTCGGGCGTTTTCTCGGCAGCCGCCTTGGGATTCTCCGCCTCGGCTTTCGCCTTCGCGGCAGCCTCCGCCTTTGCCTTGGCGGCGGCTTCCTTCTTTGCCTTTTCCTCCGCCGCCTCGACCTCGACCTGTGCCAGGAACGCCGCAAGGTCTTCGCGATCCTGATCGGTCATCGCATCGTGGGTCATCGTCTCCTTGCTCCACGTCGAGATCGCATAGTCCTTATCCCAGACGAGCGTCTTGACGGGGCAGACCTCCACGCAGAGATTGCAGTAAAGGCAGCGTCCCGACTTGTGCACATAGGATTTCATGTGGCGCTTCTTCTTAGCGTCCTGCACGATGTCGAGCTCAAGCGCCTTGTTCGGGCACGCATTCGCACACATCGAGCAGCCGATGCAGACGCGCCAGTCCATTGCGAGGTTCCCCCCGCGAAAATTGTCCGTCATCGGAAGTTTCTCTTCGGGGTAGCAGAATGTCTCCTTCTTGCCCCAGAGGTGCTTCCATGTGACGCTCATACCTGTGAGCAAACCTTTTCCAAACATGTGGGCCCCCCCTTAGACAATGCCGAAGAGATACATCCCGATGCCCGTCAAAAAGACGTTGAGAATCGAGAGCGGCACGAGCACCTTCCAGCCAAAGGTGAGAATCTGATCGACGCGCGTGCGCGGGAACGTCCAGCGGAACCACATGATGAGCAGCACCATAAGCACTGCTTTCAGTGCAAACCAGATGAAGCCCGGCAGAAACGAGGGACCGCTGTAGCCGCCGAGGAAGAACGTCGTCGCGAGGATCGCCGCCGTCAGCAGATTCGCGTACTCCGCGAGGAAGAACAGCGCCCAGCGCATCCCCGAGTACTCCGTAAACGGCCCTGCGATGATCTCGGACTCGCCCTCGACGAGATCGAACGGCGTGCGGTTCGTCTCCGCGACCGCCGCAATCAGGAAGATGACGAACGCGAGCGGCTGCATAAAGATGAACCAGCTCGTCTGTGCCTGCATTTGCACGATGTCGTCGAGGCGCAACGAGCCCGTAATCATGATGACACCGAGCAGGGAAAAGAGCAGCGGGGCCTCGTAGCTGAGCATCTGCCCGACAATGCGCATACCGCCGATGAACGAGTATTTATTGTTCGATGCGTATCCGCCCATGAGGAATGGCAGAACCGCCTGTCCCGAGACGGCGAACAGCAGGAACACGCCCACGTTTACATCCGCGAGCACCGCTCCCGCATCGAACGGGAAGAACGCATAGACCAGCGCCGCAGGGACGAAGAGCAGCGCGGGCGAGAGTGCCCAGACCACCTTGTCCGCACCGGCGGGCATGATATCTTCCTTGCTCATAAGTTTGAGCATATCGGCAATCGGCTGAAGCAGTCCGAAGCGTCCGCCGACGCGGTTCGGACCGATGCGCACCTGAATGAACGCGCAGATTTTGCGCTCCGTATAGGTAAAGACGATCGCCGCCATCGAGATAATCCCGAGCAGGAGCGCGATGCCGACGAAGGTCATCACAAGATCGACCACAAACGGGATCGGTACGATGCTGTAGATGAGTGCGCGCAGCGTAAGCGCAATCGTTCCCAAGAAAGAAAGTTCCATCATCCGCCTCCTTCCTCAGCAGTCCACTTCGCCCATGATCGGGTCGATGGACGAATACGCGGCGACCGAGTCGCCGATGAGCATTCCGCGGCACATCGCGTTCAGCCCCTGCATGTTGACGAACGAGGGGCGGCGGATGTGGATGCGGTACGGCTTTGTCGTGCCGTCACTGACGATGTAGAAGCCGAGCTCGCCGCGCGTGCCCTCCGTACGGCTGAACACCTCGCCCTTGGGGGGCTTGATGATCTTCGGCACCTTCCCCATGAAATCGCCCTCGGGGAGCCCGTCGATCGCCTGCCGGATGATCTTTGCACTCTCCGCGATCTCATTCAGCTTCACCATATAGCGATCCCAGTTGTCGCCATTCTTTCCAACGGGGATATCAAAGTCAAAATCATCGTAGACACTGTAGCCGTCCACCTTGCGCAGGTCGAAGGCAAGCCCCGTCGCGCGCAGATTCGGCCCCGTCATATTGTACGATAGCGCCTGCTCCATCGTCATGGGGGATGTCCCCACAATGCGGCGAATGAAGATCTCGTTGCCCGTCAACAGCTTGTTGTACTCCTCAAGGAAGATCGGCACCTCATCGAGGAATGCGCGGACCAGCACCTCCGCCTCGGGTGTGAGATCTTCCTTGACCCCGCCGATGCGGATGTAGTGAAACGTCTGGCGCGCACCGCAGACGAGGTTAAAGATGTCGAGAATCTTCTCGCGGTCACGGAAGCAGTAGAGCATCCCCGTCGACGCGCCGAGATCGTTCGCGAGTGTCCCGATGAAGATCAGGTGGCTGTTGATGCGGTTCAGCTCCGCCATAATGACGCGGATGTACTCTGCGCGCGGCGTTGTTTCGATACCCGCAAGCTGCTCCACCGCAAGCGCATAGCCGAAGTTGTTGTTCATCGCCGAGATATAGTCAAGGCGGTCCGTATAGGGCAGCCCCTGTACGTACGTCCGATCCTCGAGCAGCTTTTCGATGCCGCGATGCAGATAGCCCATGATCGGCGTCGCCTTTACAATGCGCTCGCCGTCCAGCTCAAGCTGCACCTGCAGCACGCCGTGCGTCGAGGGGTGCTGCGGCCCCATGTTGAGCGTATAGGTCTCGCTGCGTACCATCAGATCTCCTCCCTTCGAATGCGCGGGATGTTCGGCGGGGGCGGCGGTACAAAGTCCTTGCGCAGCGGATGCCCGACAAAATCATCGCGATGGAACACGCGCCGGAGATCGGGATGTCCCGTAAATGTGATGCCCATAAGGTCATAGACCTCGCGCTCCTCGAACTCCACGCCCGGGAACACCGCCGTCGCGGACGGCACTGTGGGCGCCTCATGCGCGAGCGTCACCTTCACCGTCAGCCAGTGCAGGAGTGTCGGCGAAAAGAGATGGTAGACCATCTCATAGCGATCCTTCCAGTCAACCGCCGTGACGTTCTCCATGCGCGTGAGCTGCAGAGCTCTGTCGTCGCGCAGGAACGTAAGAAACACGGTCAATTCCTCCGCGCCGATATAGACGGCGGGACGCGAAGCCTCCGCATCGTATTCCACATTTGGAAAGGCAATCTTGAGCGCAGCGAGCGCTTCTGACGAAGCATAGTCGTTTCTCATGCGTTCACCGCCTTCTTCTCCGCCTGCTGCGCCCAGTAGGCGCGCTCCGCCGCCACGCGCTCCGGATGGAGAATCTTCTCACGCAGCTTCAGCATGCCGTCGATCAGCGCCTCGGGGCGCGGCGGGCAGCCGGGGATATAGACATCCACGGGCAGGATCTCATCCACACCCGGCACAACTGCATAGGAGTCCGCGAAGGGCCCTCCCGCAATCGTGCACGCCCCCATCGCGATCACATACTTCGGTTCGGGCATCTCCTCGTAAAGACGCACGATCGGATCTGCCATCTTCCATGTCAGCGTCCCCGCAACGATGAGGAGATCGGCTTGACGCGGGCACGGACGGAACACCTCGTAGCCAAAGCGCGCGAGGTCGAAGCGCGCCGTTGCCGTGCTCATCATCTCAATCGCGCAGCAGGCAAGCCCCGAGGACAGCGGCCAGATGGAGCTGGCATGTGCCCAGCGCAGAAGTTCGTCGAGCTTCACCACAAAGACATTGTGCCGCAGACTTTCGGGAACACGATCCGCTATCTCCATGAGAGATCCCCCTTTCGCCACGCATAGGCAAGACCGAGCGCAAGAATCCCGACAAAGACAAACATCTCGAGCAGCGCAAAGAGGCCGAGCATTTGGAACTCGACCGCCCACGGATAGAGGAACACCGTCTCGATGTCAAACACGATGAACAGCAACGCGTAGAGGAAATACCCTGCGCGATACTGCACGTACGGTGAGCCGATCGGATCAACGCCGCACTCGTAGGGAATGTATTTCTGCGGCGACGGCTGCTTCGGCTGCAAGAGAAATGCAGGGCCGAGCGCCATGACGGGGAAAAACAGCGCCACCACGAGAAAGATTCCCAGACTTCCAAACTCTCCCATACACAGACCTCCTAATATGAAATAACTACACAGAAAAATAAACAAACAGAACAAATGCCTGAGAAAATTTTTATCTGCACAGGCAACACTAGATAAAATTTATAATTAGCGGAATAGACAATAAAATCTATGTATAATATACTCGAAAAGCATTTCTTTTACAAGGAGAGCGATGAAAAAACTTCCTCATATAATACTAGAAAAATACTATCGCACAATCCTATATAACCACATCCCGTCATTTGAAAGAAATGACGTTTCCTGCTATAATCATAAACAATACAGGGGAGCGCTTCCGTAACCGAAGCAACAAGCTCTCCATGCCAGAAGGAGTTATTTACAGAATGCTGTTACACCGTAAATCCGTTGAGCTACTCGCCCCCGCCGGCACATGGGACGCCATGACAGCGGGTATCGCAGCAGGTGCGGATGCCGTCTATCTCGGCGGCAAACATTTTAATATGCGGCTCCACGAGGGCGACTTCAACTTCGACGACGAGCGCCTGAAGGCAGCCGTCGACTACGCGCACGCACACAATGTCGAGCTCTACATCACGCTCAACAATCTCATCAGCAACGAGGAACTGCCCGCGCTGCGCGAATACCTCGCCTATCTCAACGAGATTCGCCCCGACGCGATCCTCGTGCAGGACTTTGCCGTGCTCGAACTCGTGCACGAAATGGGCATTACCGTACCCCTGCACACGTCCGTCATGATGAATACGCACAATGAGCACGCGATTGAAAAACTCAAGGAGTACGGCATTACACGCATTGTCGTGGGGCGCGAGATGACGCTCTCCGAACTCGCGCTCTTCCGCGCACGCACGGGCATCGAGGTCGAGTACTTCATGCACGGCGACATGTGCATCTCCGAGAGTGGGCAGTGCATTCACTCGGGCGTACTCTTCGGGCAGAGCGGCAACCGCGGGC
>CALALM010000088.1 GCA_937925565.1 uncultured Centipeda sp. | reverse complement strand
GCAGTACCTTTCCCTTGCCGAGAAGATGTTCCTGCCCGACAAATTCCGCGAGCGACCGTGGACGAACACGCTCCGCGAGCGGCTGATATGCAGCACGTTCAAATAGTCCGCCCTGTTCGTCCATCAGCATCCTACCTCCTCCCCATACGTATATTCTCTCATAATGGATTATCGCATAAAAAAGAGACTTAGGCAATTTCTTTTTTCTCATCCACACAAGAAAACGGGATTGCCGCACGAAAGGTTTTCTGTGCGGCGATCCCGTTTCGGTTTGAGTCGTTTATCTATCCGGTTGTATCTCGCTCACGTCCTTGAAGGTGACGGTCACTGTGTTCTTATAGGATAAAGCGTGAAACATCGTGATCGCCCGCAATATCAGCGAGACAGCGATCGACATAGGCGGTATTGATGACGACTTCCTTCTCTTCGAGATCGGGCGCATCGAAGGACAGTTCCTCAAGGAGTTTTTCGAGAAGCGTATAGAGGCGGCGCGCACCGATGTCCTCGGTCTGCTCGTTGACCGTTTCCGCAAGCTCCGCGAGACGTCCGATGGCATCGTCCGTAAAGCGCAGAGAAACCCCCTCGACGCCGAGGAGCGCACTGTACTGTTTAATGAGTGCGTTCTTCGGCTCCGTGAGAATGCGCTCAAAATCCTCCTTGACGAGGGACTTCAGCTCCACACGGATGGGGAAACGTCCTTGCAGTTCGGGGATGAGGTCGGAGGGCTTTGACGTGTGGAATGCACCCGCCGCGATGAAGAGGATGTGGTCGGTCTTGACGGAACCGTACTTTGTCATGACAGTCGAGCCTTCGACAATCGGCAGGATGTCACGCTGCACCCCCTCGCGCGAGATGTCCGCCCCCGCGCTGCGCCCGTTGCTGACGGCAACCTTGTCAATCTCATCGAGGAATACAATGCCGCTATACTCGGCGGTATGCACGGCTTCCTCGGCAACCACGTCCATATCGACGAGCTTGTCCGCCTCCTCGGCGGCAAAGATCTTGCGTGCCTGATCGACGGTCACCTTGCGCTTTTTGCGATGCTTCGGCACGAGCTTACCGATCATGGATTGGAGATTATCGCTCATCCCCTCAAGCGATGAACCGGCGAACATATTGCCTGCTGGACGCGCAGACTCCTCAACCTCGATCTCGATCACATCGCTTTCGAGTTCCCCATTTCGCAGGCGTTTCCGCACCCATTCACGCCCCGCCTGATACTTTGGTGGCTCCTCCGCCTCCGCTTTCTCCTCTTGATCGGAAGAGAAAATACTGCTGAGCGGATTTGTGGATCTTTTTGCAGGGGGGACGAAAACATTGATAAGGCGTTCCTCTGCGTTCTCCTTCGCCTTCTCCTGCACTTCCTCGATCTTCTGTTGACGCACCATGCGCACGGCGGTCTCCACGAGGTCGCGCACGATGGACTCGACATCGCGCCCGACATAGCCGACCTCTGTGAACTTCGTCGCCTCGACCTTGAGAAACGGCGCACGGACAAGACGCGCCAGACGACGGGCAATCTCGGTTTTGCCGACACCGGTCGAGCCGATCATAAGGATGTTCTTCGGTATGACATCCTCGCGCATCTCATCGTCCAGTTGACGGCTGCGCCAGCGGTTGCGGAGTGCGATGGCGACGGAGCGCTTTGCCTCATGCTGCCCCACAATATATTTGTCCAGCTCGGCAACAATTTCGCGCGGCGTCTGTTCGTTGACCCCGATCTGCCTCATGATCCCAGTACCTCCACCGTAATGTTATGATTCGTATAGACGCAGATGTCCGCAGCAATCGAGAGGGCTTCCTTCGCAATCTCGGGTGCATCCATTTCGCTGTGTGCGACGAGGGCACGCGCAGCGGCAAGAGCGAAGAAGCCGCCCGAACCAATTGCTGTGCAGTCCCCATCCGGCTCAATGACCTCACCATTTCCCGAAATCATGAGGATGCTGTCCTTGTCTGCGACGAGCAACAGTGCCTCGAGTTTACGCAACACCTTGTCCGTGCGCCAATCTTTCGCAAGTTCCACGGCGGCACGCTGTAAATTTCCGCTGTAGGATTCGAGCTTGACCTCGAATTTCTCAAACAGCGTGAATGCATCGGCAACAGAACCCGCAAACCCCGCGAGAATCTTACCATGATAGAGTCGACGCACCTTGCGGGCATTCGCCTTCATGATGGCGCGCTCACCGAAGGTGACTTGGCCGTCGCCCGCGATGGCAACCTTATCTCCCTTTTTAACGGCAACAATGGTTGTTGCATGAAATGTCATACTGCGTGTACTCCTCTCATATGCTCCGCATGGAAAAGAGCAAGTTCGTCCAATGCGCGCTGCACAAGCATGCGCTTTTTTTCGGGCTTGCGCGTACGTCTGGGAAGATTCTCGAGCGGAGGAAGAAGTCCGAAATTGATGTTCATGGGCTGGAAATTCGTCGGGTCGCAGGAGGTAATGTAGTGCGCGAGCGCTCCGTGACAGGTCTCACGCGGAAATACAAGGGGGGCTCGATCCACTGCGAGGCGCGCAGCGTTCATACCTGCGATCAGCCCCGACGCCGCCGACTCGACATAGCCCTCGACACCGGTCATCTGTCCGGCAAAGAAGAGCCGGTCATTCGTCCGAAGCTGGAAGGTTGGACGCAGATGACGCGGTGCGTTCATGAATGTATTCCGGTGCATCACGCCGTAGCGCAGAAACTCCGCATTTTCGAGCCCAGGGATCATCCGAAAGACGCGCTGCTGCTCCGACCATTTGAGCCGTGTCTGGAAGCCGACGATGTTGTAGATCGTTCCCTCTGCATTGTCCTGCCGCATCTGGACGACGGCATAGGGGCGCTCACCCGTCTCCGGATGCTCAAGTCCGATGGGCTTGAGCGGTCCATAGAGCAAGGTTTCCTTTCCGCGTGACGCCATAACTTCGACGGGCATACATCCCTCGAAGAAAATTTCCTTTTCAAATTCATGTGCCTCTGCTGTCTCCGCTATGGTCAGTGCCGCGTAGAACGCATCGTACTGTGCCTCGTCCATCGGGCAGTTGATGTATGCTGCCTCACCCTTCCCATAGCGGGAGGCGCGGTACGCGTGTGTCATGTCGATGCTCGCTGCACTTACGAGCGGAGCCACCGCATCATAGAAATAGAGGGAGTCATTGCCGAGGAGATGCGCAATCTCGTCCGCAAGAGCGCCATCAGTCAGAGGACCCGAAGCGATAATCACAATACTGTTCTCTGTATGCGGGATCTCTGTGATCTCCTCATGATGAACGTGGATATTGAGATGCTGCTCAATCGCGTTCGTGACATAGGAACTGAACCGCGTACGATCCACGGCAAGTGCCCCACCGGCAGGAACGGCAGTCGCGTCTGCCGCCCGCAGGATGAGCGAACCGAGATGCCGCATCTCTTCCTTGAGGACGCCGACGGCATTCTCAAGCCCAGCACCGCGTAGGGAGTTACTGCATACGAGCTCGGCAAAGCCGTCCGTCTTATGTGCGGGTGATCTGTGTAGCGGGCGCATCTCATAAAGATCCACTGCGGCACCTGCCTCGGCAGCCTGCCACGCCGCCTCGCTTCCGGCAAGTCCTGCGCCAACAATAATGACCTTCTTCATGCGCGCGTCCCCTTGCTGCGGGTGGCTTTCTTCTTTACAGCAGGCGTTTTTTTCTCGGTCACAGCCTCAGCATTTCCGCTTTCCTTTGCTGCCTTCTCCTCTGCGCGTTCCTTCTGGCGTGCCAGCTCCTTTTCGATGGGGCTGCCAATACGTGAGGAACACGCTTCGTTGCTGCAATAGAGGATGCTGCGACCCGTGCGATAGCGATGTTTCTGCATGAAGGAAGCGCACACCTTGCATTTTTCCTGCTGTGGTTCGTCCCACGTTGTATAGTCACAGTCTGGATAGCGATCGCATCCAAAGAACGCGCGTCCGCGTCGGCTCTTGCGCTCAACGATCTTTCCACCGCATTTCGGACAGACGACCCCCGTATCGCGCAGAAGCGGCTTCGCGTTACGGCAGTCCGGGAAGCCCGGGCATGCAAGGAATTTGCCGAAGCGCCCCTGCTTGACCACCATCATGCGACCACACTTATCACATGGGATATCCGTGACCTCATCGGGAAGATCAACCTCGCCGATGACATCCTCTGCCTTTTTCAGCGTTTCCTGAA
>CALALM010000087.1 GCA_937925565.1 uncultured Centipeda sp. | reverse complement strand
AGCTGTCGCCGTGCGGGTGATATTTACCGAGCACTTCACCGACGATGCGCGCCGATTTTTTGTACGGCTTGCTGCTCGTCATGCCAGAGCCCTGCATCGCGTAGAGGATGCGGCGGTGTACGGGCTTTAGTCCGTCACGCACGTCGGGCAGCGCGCGCGCGACGATGACGCTCATCGCGTAGTCGATGTAGGAGTTCTTCATCTCGTGTTCGAGGTTGACCGGGACAATGCGCCCCTGTCCAAAATCCAGATCCAAAATGTCACCTCTTCGTATTTGTTCCATAATTATCCACAATGATTATAGCATTTTTGCAGGGAAAAGTCTATGTGCGGGGGTGTGCCCGCAGGTTCTGCAAGGCATGGATTAGAGGATTTCTCTGTTTCCTCGTCGAATAAGAATCTGAATTGATGAGGAGGGACGCTATGGAAGATGTGCAGGAGCTGCGGCGGGAGATCCTCGTGCAGGCGAACGCGCTCTACGAGGCGAAGGAGTACGAACGCGCGGCGGAGGTGGCACGCGCGCTGCTCGATGTTCTGCCCGAGGATGCGGAGATGCGCTACATCCGTGCGGCGGCGCTGACGGGCTGCGGGGCGTATGAGGAGGCACGCGCGGAGATCGCGCGCATCCGGGCGGTACGTTCCGATCACGCGGGGGCGGCGCGGCAGGAGATCTACATCGACCGTGCGGAGGGAAAGATCCGTACACAGATCACGCATCTGCGCGCGTTCATCGCGCAGCTCAAGGAGCGGATTGCCGCTGAGGAGGAGAGCCGTGCCTACTGCACGGTCTTTCTGGCGAGTGCGTACAGTCTCCTCGGGGCGGCACTGACGCTGACGGGGGAGAGTGCGGAGGCGGTCGGGGCGTTCCTCGCCTCAAGTGCACTTGAGACATCACGCGCGAAGAAGGCGGTCGAGTACAGCAATGCACTCTTTGCCTCGAACTATCTGCCGATCCATCTGCGCGGTGCCTATGCGGGGCTTGCGCGCGGTTACGGTGCGCTCTATGCGGATGTGATGCCGCTCTCGGGTCGTGCGGACGCGGCGCGCGGACACGACCGCATCCGCATCGGCTACATTTCGCCCGATCTGCGCACGCATCCCGTGGGGATGCTCGTGCGCCCGCTCCTCTTTGACTTTGACCGTACGCGCTTTGCCGTCTGTTGCTACATGAGCGGTGCGGAGGACGAACTTTCTGCGCGTTTCCGTGCAGCGGCGGATGTGTGGCGGAATATACAGGGAATGACGGCGGAGGAGGCAGCGGCGCTCGTGCGCGGCGATGAGATTGACATTCTCGTCGATCTCGCGGGGCATACGCAGCACAATTCTCTGCCCGTTCTCGCTGATAAGCCCGCCCCCGTGCAGGTGACGGGCATCGGTTACTTCAATACGACAGGACTCCCTGCGGTTGACTATATGCTGTCCGATGTGCATGTTGATCCCGCAGGTACGGCGGACGCCGCCTTTACCGAGGAGATGATCCGTCTCCCGCACAGTCATTTCTGCTATACGTTGCCGGAGGGGCTGCCCGCAGTTGCCCCGCCCCCGATGGAGCGTAGCGGTTCTGTGACGTTCGGCAGCTTCAATAATTTCAGCAAGGTGACGGACGAGGTGCTGCATCTCTGGCATCAGGTTTTGGATACCGTGCCGGGGGCACGGCTTCTGGTCAAGAGCAAGCTCTTTGACAGTGCCGAGGGGCGGGCGGTTGCGACGGAGCGTTTTACGCGCTGCGGGATTTCCACAGAGCGCGTGGAGATGCGTGCGTTCAGCCGCGACTATCTTGCGGAGTACGGGGATATGGACATCGCCCTCGACACCTTCCCCTATACGGGCGGCATGACGACCTGTGAGGCGCTCGCAATGGGCGTGCCCGTCGTCACGCTGCGCGGGGAAAGCCACGGCGCGCGCTTCGGTGAGAGTCTGCTGCGCAACGCCAACCAGCCCGAGCTCATCGCCGCGACGCCGGAGGACTATGTACGGCTTGCCGTGCGTCTTGCCTCCTCACCGGAGCAGCTGCGCACCCTGCGCATGGAGCTGCGCCCGCGTCTGGAGCGTTCGCCGCTGATGGATGCGCATACCTACGTGCGCGACGTGGAGGCGGCGTACACGGAGATCTGGGAGAAATTCGTGCGCGCTGCGGGCGGGATATGAGATGTGCTGCTATGAAGCGGCGGTTCTTCCTTTCTGT
>CALALM010000086.1 GCA_937925565.1 uncultured Centipeda sp. | reverse complement strand
GCTCAAAGAAAAGGGACAGTGGTGGACGGATCAGCGTCAGCCGGGGTATCACAATATCTATCTGACACGATATATGTATGATATTTCCAACGACTTTAACAATAACGACTGGGATTTGGTATATACCTTCAATAAAGATAAGGGAATGGAGAGCTTCGTCCGTGCCTATTATCAGAACCACATTTATAGGGGGCGCGCTGCATTTCAATTTTCGAAATTCGGCGGCGGTGGTGGAAATGGCGCCGGTGTAGGCTATGATGAATACAACAATACGTTCCCGATGGGAACTACTTATGAGCAAATGTATGCGTGGATGAAGGAACATCTGGCGCCGTTCCCCGGTGGGGATAAAAAGGCGATGGATGAGTGGGTGGCCAAGACGGGAGGCGTGTCGCCTGTCACCGACTGGCATCGTGAGGAAAACAGCGGAATAGAGCTGCAATATGCAAAGTCGCTTGGCAAGCATGATATTATTGCAGACATCAATTATGATAAGGCGAAACATTATAGCTGGCGCAACCGGAGAGCGGGCGACTATTCCGTCACACATCTGTCCCGTGACACAATAATGGGATATGTGCAGGATAAGATCCATGTATCGGACAAGTGGGATATTACTCCGGCGCTGCGCTACTCGCATTACAGTTCCTTTGAGAATACAAATTCCAACGATACGAAACAGGGAAAGGGCAAGACCAGTGCACTGACCTATGCACTCAATACGCAGTATATGTTTGATGATACGCTGAGTATGTATTTCGGCTGGACGCGTATTTTCCGTCCGCTGCGCGAGGGCGACTATTCAACTGCAAACGGGGAATATCCGAACATGTTGGAGGATGAGGAAGGTCATGTAATGACGATCGGTATGCAAAAGCTGCTCGGCAATAAGACCTCCATCGGCGTGAACTACAACTGGACAGATATGACAAATGCTGTTGCGACCCTTCCTATTTGGTCGGTTAAAAAGAATGATTTTGCAGCAACGGCGGTCAATGCACGGGAAAAGAAGACCGCGTTCAACATAACGCTGGATCATCAGTTTGATCCCCATGTGACACTGAGCGCCTCATACGATCACATGTATGATAAATGGTCGGCAAAAGACGGTATGAGAATCGATCCGAACTGGGGATATGTCAGTGCTGATGATATCAATGTGCAGATCAACCGCCTGCGACCCGCAAATCATTATGCGCTGAATCTTTCCTATGAGAATCGGAAGCTCTATACCGGATTGCTTGCAAACTGGTATACGGGGAATAACACGAGCGCATTTACCTCGCGGCAATTCCTTCTCCTCGATTGGAATATCAACTATCAGGTGGCGGAGGATTTCAACGTATATATGGTGGTCAGCAATCTCACGAACGAAGCCTATGAAACGACGTATAACGCACGCAATGGCATCGGCTCTGCGGCTATGCCCGGTCGCTCCTTTGTGATTGGTGCAAAATACACATTCTAAAAATACAGGTACATGATGGCAAGCGGCATTTTTTTGACTGCTTGCCATTGTGTTTGAGGGCTCTATTTATGAAAAGAATTTCGATCTTATCGGTCATTCTCGTGATGATCGTGATCGTTTTGCTCGGGAGAGAGGGCTCATCCATATATATGGATGAGTCTGTAACAAAGCCTTTTATCCACCGGACAGGGCAGAGTGCCATAGAGATACAGACCTTTGATACGACGAAGCAGCCGCGCTCAATCTATCTTACGGGAATACCGTCGCGCGTCTTTGTGAGTGAGGGCAGTATTCTGGAGTCGTTGCTGGCATTGGGACAGGGGGACAGGATCGTCGCCGCATCAATCAGCGGTGCATCGAGCGGTGCATACGAGAGGATTCGGCAGGAGTATCCTGAGGAGCTTGAGAAGGTACCGCATATTGCGCCGCAGGGAATGAACAGGGAGCAGGCTGTCGCCTATGCGCCGGACTTTATAATGGGATGGCAGTCCGCGTTTACATTGTCACGTTTTGGAACCGTTTCATGGTGGCAGGATCGCGGGGTCAACACCTACATTGCTGCGACATCGAATCATGTGTTGAAGTACGGTACCATTGAGGACGAATGCAAATTTTTGGATGATATTGGGCGGATTTTTGAAATAAAAGATCAGACGGATGACCTCATCCACTCCATTT
>CALALM010000085.1 GCA_937925565.1 uncultured Centipeda sp. | reverse complement strand
GTTCGGACGAAAAAATCTACGCCAATCTGACGGACTTCATTTTATCAGCGATTCCCAAGAAAAAGATAGAATGGAATATGGGAATATCCGCATAAGAAAAAGAGCATTGCATGGCGCAGTGCTCTTTTGTGTGTTCTGCGAAATATCAGCTCAGCACCAAACTCAGGAGGGCGATCTCGATGATCGCAGCGATGCCGAGAACGAGGGTGCCCATCGTCTGAACACGATAGCCCTGATCCGGGGTGAGTCCGCTGAACTCCGAAACCACCCAGAAATACGAATCGTTTGCATGCGAGACGGTCATTGCGCCCGCACCGATCGCCATACAGGCGAGCGTCGCACGGATCGGCGTATCAAAGCCGAGCACCGTGAGCAGCGGCGCAATAATGCCCGCCGTCGTAATCATCGCGACGGTCGAGGAGCCCTGTGCCGTTTTCAGTACAGCGGCAAGCAGGAACGGGAAGAAGATACCCATGCTGCCAAAAACATCGGCGTTCGCTGTGATATACTGAACCATATCCGAGACCGCGATCACCTTGCCGAGCACGCCGCCCGCCGCCGTGATGAAGAGGATGGGACCGACCGCCGTCAGACTGCTGTTGCAGACGGCGTAGAACTCCTCCGAGCGATCCACGGAGAAGAGCTGGAGGGTGGCAAGCGCCATGCCGATCGCAAGTGCGATGATCGGCGTGCCCAAAAAACGCAGGAGCTCGGGAACGAACCCCGTCAATCCCAGCATTACAATCACGGAGGACAGCGCCATCAGCGAGATCGGGATCATGATCGGGGCGAGCGTACTGAACGCCGAGGGGAGTTTGCCATAGGAGGCGATGAGATCCTTGTAGATCTTTGCGACCTCCTCGGGATTGACCTCATCCTTTGACTTCACCTTCGTACCGATCCAGCGCGCGAAGAAGTGGCCGGCGATCAGCGGGAAGATGGAGCAGAGCAGTCCAAGACCAATGACCTGCAGCAGATAGTCACCGATGCCGAGCGTGCTC
>CALALM010000084.1 GCA_937925565.1 uncultured Centipeda sp. | reverse complement strand
GACGACCGATACGGCCAAAACCATTGATAGCAACTTTTACTGCCATTGAAATACCCCCTGTGAGTTCCCAAATTCTTCGCGCTGCAGCCTTTGCCGCCGCGCTCCTCATACGATTTATATTATAAACCATTCCCAATAAAAGTCAATTTTTTTATCCGCCATATCTCTCTTTTCCTGCAATATTTTGCGCAGATGTAAAAATTGCTTGTCACAGGTCGTGGAAATTCGGTAATATGTGTCTATAACATTTGATATGAAAAGAGGAAGCCCGATGACCACAAACATTCTTGACATGGAAACACTCGCCCTCGATGAGGAGGAGCGCGCCCTCGTCATCATTGACCAGACAAAACTTCCAAACAAAGCAGAATACCTCCGGCTCAAAACGCAGGGCGAAATTTGGACGGCAATCCGCGAACTCCAAGTGCGCGGTGCACCCGCCATCGGTGACGCTGCCGCCATTGGCATCTACCTCGCCGCGCTTGAGATCGACACCGATGACTACAACGAGTTCGCGCGACGTTTCCACACAGCCATCGACTATCTGAACTCCTCACGCCCCACCGCCGTCAACCTCTCGTGGGCGCTGAACCGCATGGAGAATATCGTCAAGAACGCGGAAGGAAAATCCATCGCCGAGATCCGCAGGCTCCTACGTGACGAAGCCCTGCGCATCAAGCAAGAGGACATCGACATCTGCAAAAAAATAGGCGAGCACGCGCTCACTCTCGTAAAACCCGGCGACGGACTTCTCACCCATTGCAACGCAGGACAGCTCGCCACCGCAAAGTACGGCACCGCGACCGCCGTCATGTACCTCGGACACAAAAAAGGCTACAACTTCAAAATCTACGCCGACGAAACGCGCCCCCTCCTGCAGGGCGCACGTCTCACCGCCTACGAACTCAACGCCGCCGGCATGGACGTCACCCTCATCTGTGACAACATGGCATCCACCGTCATGAAAAACGGCTGGATCAACGCCGTCTTCGTCGGCTGCGACCGCGTCGCTGCCAATGGCGACGTCGCCAACAAAATCGGCACCTCGGGGGTTGCCATCCTCGCCAAACACTACGGCATCCCCTTCTACGTCTGCGCCC
>CALALM010000083.1 GCA_937925565.1 uncultured Centipeda sp. | reverse complement strand
TTTGGCTATGCGTCCGGTTTGCCTCCTTGTTCGGACGAAAAAATCTACGCCAATCTGAGGGTCTATTTTATCAGTGATTCCTATAGATAAACACCCCGTTCGGATACCAATATCCGAATGGGTTGTTCTTATGCGGTATGTTATTGGGGCGTAAAATATCCGAACGCGGTAGGGATGCTGTACCGTTCCGTGAGTTCTGCACGACGTACCCAGAGCAGGGTGGGCGGGGCTCCCTCAATCTCTTCGGCTGCCATCAGCGGCGGCTCGTTCGTGTTGGCGACGTTGACCGCCCAGCCTGCCAAATTCCATTCGATGTGGCTGAAGATATGCCGTGCGGGCGGGAGCGGTGTGATGTCGAGAATGTGGAATCCTTCTGCTTCGAGATGCGCACGCACAGTGCGTTTGGTCAGCTTTCCTTCGATGTTCGGATATTCCCAGAGATCCGCGAGAAGTCCCCGCGCGGGTCTTTTTCGTATGGCGATCCGATCGCCGCAGGAGAGGAGGAGGACGGTGTGCTGCTCCTTGCGGCGTGCCTTGATCGTGGTCTTGACGGGATAGTCCTGCTCTGTACCGTACTCGTGTGCGAGGCAGAGCTGCGCGGCGGGGCAGACGTGGCAGAGCGGCGTGCCGTTCGGCAGGCAAACGGTCGCGCCGAGATCCATAAACGCCTCGTTGAGGAGTCCCGCACCGCGGCCGCCCGGATAGGAGGGGGCGAGCGCCGACTCGAGTGCGCGCTTCGTCGTGTCCTTTGCGATATCAATGCCATTTGCCGTGACGCGTGCAGCGACGCGCAGGAAGTTGCCATCGACAGCGGGGCGCGGCTCACCATAGGCAAAGGATGCGATCGCGCTTGCTGTATAGCGCCCGATGCCGGGGAGGGCGAGCAGTGCGTCGAAGTCGCTTGGAAGTTCGCCGCCGTGATCCGTGACGATTGCCTGTGCCGCGCGTTTGAGGTTGCGTGCGCGGCTGTAGTAGCCGAGCCCTTGCCACAGCTTCATGAGGGCGTCGTCATCCACGGCGGCGAGGTCACGGACGGTCGGCAACGCATCGAGGAAGCGCAGATAGTAGCCTCGTACGACGGCAGCGCGTGTCTGCTGCAACATGATCTCCGAGATCCAGACGTGATACGGCGTCGGTTCGTCGCGCCACGGAAGGTCGCGCGTGTCGGGTGCGGATTTGCGCCATGCGAGCAGCGTTTCGCATAGGGCGGGGAAGATGGAGTCCCCCGCCCACGGTAAAATTTTCATTGGAATGCTCTCCTTTTCCCGAGATTTTACTATGGTTCTGTGAAAGGGGGATGAAGAAACGGTCTTTCCTTTACAAAGTGCGGGCTTTGTACTATGATAGCAGATAACAAATTCTTTATATGGAGTGATTTTGATGTTGGATATGAAATTTGTGCGCGAGAATCTGCCTCAGGTGCAGGAGATGCTGAAACATCGCTGTAATGCGCTCGATCTCTCGTCGTTCACGGAACTTGAGGAGCGCCGCCGCGCGATTCTACAGGACGTGGAGGAGAAGAAGGCGCGCCGCAATGCGGTCTCGAAGGAGATCGGCGTGCGCAAGAAGGCGGGCGAGAGCGCGGACGATGTGGTTGCGGAGATGCGCGCGCTCGGCGATGAGATCGCGGCGCTCGATGAGGATCTGCGTGATGTGGAGCTGCGGCTGCGCGAGCTGCTGCTCCAGATCCCGAACATGCCGAAGGCGGATGTGCCGATCGGCGTGGATGACACGGAGAATCCGGAGGTGCGCCGCTGGGGTACGCCGCGTACATTCGACTTCGAGCCGCAGGCACATTGGGACATCGGGGAAAAACTCGGCGTGCTCGATGCGGAGCGTGCGGCAAAGGTCACGGGCGCACGCTTTACATTCTACAAGGGGCTCGGCGCACGCCTTGAGCGTGCCTGCATCAACTTTATGATGGATCTCCACGCGCAGAAGCACGGCTATACGGAGATGCTCGCGCCCTACATTGTGAATGAAGCAAGCATGATCGGAACGGGGCAGCTGCCGAAGTTCGCGGAGGATATGTTCAAACTTGAGGGCCTCGACTACTACCTCGTGCCGACGGCGGAGGTGCCGACAACGAACTATCATCGCGACGAGATCCTGGATGCGGAGCAGCTGCCGGAGTACTTCACGTCCTATACGGCGTGCTTCCGCGCGGAGGCGGGCAGTGCAGGGCGCGACACGCGCGGGCTCATCCGTCAGCATCAGTTCAACAAGGTGGAGCTGATCAAATTCGTTGCGCCCGAAACGAGTTGGAATGAACTTGAGACGATGGTGGAGGCGGCGGAGGATGTGTTGAAAACCCTTGAACTTCCGTACCGCGTCGTACAGCTCTGCACGGGCGACATGAGCTTTACCTCGGCAAAGACATATGACATCGAGGTTTGGATGCCGGCGCAGGACAAATACCGCGAGATTTCGTCCTGCTCGAACTGCACGGACTATCAGGCGCGCCGCGCAAACATTAAATATCGTCCGGAACGCGGGGCGAAGCCCGCATTCCTCCACACGCTCAATGGCTCGGGTGTTGCTGTTGGACGCACAGTGGCAGCAATCCTCGAGAACAATCAGCAGGCAGACGGCTCCGTCCTCGTGCCGAAGGCGCTCGTCCCGTACATGGGCGGCGTCACGGTC
>CALALM010000082.1 GCA_937925565.1 uncultured Centipeda sp. | reverse complement strand
ATTGAGGATTTTCGCCCCTTTGCAAAGGTGTGTTCTGAATTCGCCGAAGCAGTAAAGGCGAACGAAGAACAGGCACGCCTGTACGAGGAGGCGATTTCTTCCGGAAAAACAGGTGTTGCTCCGCCTCGCAGCAACCTTGACCTATTGCGTGATACCATTCGCAGCCTTGAATCGAATCCGGATGAGCGGCAGCGTCGAACGCTGAACTTTTCCGCACCTGACATTTCCCCTGCGGCGGATAAGAAAGAGATCAACAAAATCATCCAGATGCACACCGAAAAAGAAGGTCCGTGGTATCTTCTGCTCGTGCATCCAAAGGTCGCTGAGGCGGCGGCAAATATGTATAACGGTGCCGATCAGACCGCCGCTTCCATCATGCAAACGGCGCAGACGGCAATGGCTGTCTATCAGGATCCCCTTATTCGGAAGAATACAGCTGTGTCCGATTTCACTCTGCGGGATCTTCTCGACCCATCGCAGGAAGTGTCCCTCTATCTTGTCCTACAACCCAACGACATTGACAAGCTGCGCCCGATCCTGCGCCTGTTTGTCAATACCATGCTCGCCAAACTTGTGCGGGATATGGAGTTTGAGCGCAAGCAGGACGCACAGGGGAATCCGGCAAAGGAGAAAAAACCAAAGAAGCAGAGGCTTCTTCTCATGCTCGACGAGTTCCCGCAGCTAGGCAAACTCGAGAGCATCGAGAAGTCTCTTGCTATCTGCGCAGGTTACGGTGTCAAAATCTGTATTGTCGCTCAGAGTATGGGGCAGCTCAACAAAATCTATACGAAAGACAATGCCATTCCCGGCAACTGTCACGTTCAGATTTACTTTACGCCGACACTCGAGGATGGAGGCGGTACGGCAAAGACACTTTCCGACACGCTCGGTGAAAAGACCATTCATTCCTATTCAAAATCGAATAACGGAAAACCGTTTGAAGGATCTACGTCAACCTCGAATATGGCGCGTAAACTCATGACACCGGATGAGGTGCGACGTATGCCCGCTGACCGTGAACTCGTCTTTGTTGCGGGATTTCGTCCCATTTATGGAAAGAAAATCCGCTACTACGAGGAACAGTATTTCATGGATCGCATCATGGATCCTCCGCTTTTTTCCGATACAGCGACACAGATACAGAGCTTTTCGCAGCTCTTTGCGGTACATGCAGCGGAACGTCAAAAGATCGAGGAGCGGCAGCAGACCGTTGCCAAGGCACGGTTCGGAGTGGATCATTCGACGGAAAGAACGTCTGCCGCTGATGAAGTTGAAGACGCAGCCGCGAAAGCCGGGAACACTCTCTCAGAAAGTGGAGGAGTTACTGAAACAGCGCAGCCCGAACGTCCGAAAACGCTGACGGATGCGGAGCGTCGTGCTGCCTATTTAGAGGCTTGTCATGCGGCAATCCTTACATGGGCAAAGGAGAATGACGGACAGGATGAACGAAAAGGAGCATAACAGATGAGTGAATCCAATCGTGAAGTAGAGCTAGAGGTACGGGAGCGTCGTCTGAAGGTGTTAGAGACCTGTCTCGGTCCATCCATCATGCACTATATGCACGATGACAATGTGACCGAGGTCATGGTGAATCCGGATGGGAGGGTCTGGCTTGATACCTTTGACAAGGGCTTTCAGAAGACGGAAGTCATTATGAAGGTGGAAAATACGAAACGCATTATCTATAGCATTGCAGATATGTCCGGGCAGGTGATCGATCTCAAAACGGATCCGTCCTTACAGGCGAATATCCCGGAATCCCGCCTGTTCGCAAACTGTCGATTTCAGGCAGAGTTGCCTCCGATTGTTAATGCGCCGAGCTTCAATATCCGCAAGCACTCCAAGGTCGTCATTACACTCGAAGACTATGTGCGGCAAGGGGCGATGACAGAGCATCAGCGGGAAGCGATCCTTGCTGCCATTCATGGGAAGAAAAACATCATTGCAGCGGGTGGCACCGGCTCTGGAAAGACCACGCTGCTCAATGCCATCCTTGCTGAAATATCCGCACTGGATGAGCGCGTCGTTACGATTGAGGACACGAAAGAACTCAAGTGCACGGCGGAGAACTATGTCGCACTCTCAACCACAGACACTGTGGATATGGATAACCTGCTGCGGAAAACGCTGCGGCTCTCGCCGAATCGGATTGTCGTCGGTGAGGTGCGCGGCAAGGAGGCATTGACGCTCGTCGATGCTTGGTCAACAGGGCACAGAGGCGGCTGCTCCACCGTACATAGTGACAGTGCCCACGATACACTGTTCCGTCTTGAGGATCTTGTCAGTCGCGTTTCCATCTCCTCACAGCAAGCGGGCATCGCCCGCGCCATCGATGTGATTGTCTACATCGAGCGCAGGGCGGCATCGCGTGTTATTGCGGAAGTGCTCTCTATTGATGGATGGGACAGAGAGACGCATGATTACATCACGCATCGGTTGGATCAGAGGAAAGAATGATACCGGCTGTGAATGGGCAAATTACAGCAGACTTATAAAAACGTGCAGTATTTTTTTACTGCATGGATTTACAATAGAATGCGGGATTCTTTATCCCGCAGGATAGCAGATGAAATTTTAGGGAGGAAAACACAATGAAAATCCAGCGTGTAAAGATGGAGCTGTGCAGCAAGGTCGCGGCGATGCGCAGCATCACGAAGAAGGATGTTCTGTCCTTCGCAAAGGCATCCCTGCCGACGCTTGCCCTTATGGGGCTTTATATGCTGCCAGCAGCTGTTGGCTTTGCAAATGATGGGGCTACGGAGACGATCACGACAGGCATTGACCCGCTCGACAAGCCCCTTCAGACCATCTCTGCTGCACTCACCGGTCCGATTCCGAAGCTTGTCATTGCAGGGTCTATTGCGATGGGCGGTATGAGCTGGGCAATGGGGTGGGAGCAGCAAATCATGACGCGCTGCGTCAAGGGTGCGGGTGGTGGAGCAATCGCACTCGGCGTTGGCAAGTTCATGGAGAATATGTTTGGCACCGGTATCAGCGGTACCTTGTTCTAAGGGGTCACTATGGATGAGAATAAAAATGTGCAGGGTGCCTCGTGGATTCATCTTCCAATCTACCGGTCGCTGACGGAGTACATCCTATTTATGGATGTGCCACGCAGCTGCATTGTCTGGAATGTCGGCGCAGCACTGCTTATTCTGCTGACCCTTGGACTATCCTACTGGTACGTTCTGAGCGTGAATGTCCTTGTGCATTTCGCTGTGCGCTATTTCTCAATGGAGGATGCACAATTCTTCGAGTGCTTCAGTCGCTATTGGTCAAAGCGCGACTATTACTCAACGTAAAGGATCGTATGCTATGTCTTGGAAAGAGTATCATCTCGACAATAAAACAATCGCAGACTGGCTGCCTTGGGGTGCATTGACCCATGAAAACATCATGCGCAATAAAGACGACAGTGTTTTGGGGGTAATCCGCTACAAGCGGTTCGATCCTCCGCAGAGGATTCCGTTCTACGAATGGAAAAACCCGATCTTTTTGCCGCCGTTCCGTAGAGGATGGAGTATTTGGCTTGAGGAGCAGTATACGGAAGATGGGGATGTAGAGTGCTTTCTCACCCTTTGCTGGAATCCGTTCCTCAAAGACGGTGAAGTGGTGAACGGCTTGCAGGATGAGCCGCAATCCATCTGCGACATGGAATATGATCTCGCGGTGACGCTGCGGCGCATGGCGTGGAGTTTTCCGAAGGAAGCGGAGGCGACCGTCCTTTCTTATCAGGAGATTGTCGATTATCTTACCTTTTCCTTGACGCTTGGACGTACACATGTTGCTATGCCGGATATTCCGGTCGATCTTGATATTTTTCTGACGGCAGGGATTGATCTTGACTTTGTGAGCAATCATGTGCGCCTTGGGGATGAGCAGTTCCTCGTCCTGACCCTTCCTTCCGTCGTCGGTTCACAGGAGTCTGTGCTGCGTCAGATCACAGAGGATCTTCATGGTGCTGGGATTCCGTGCCGTCATGTGCAGCGACTGCTGCTTTTTGATAAGACGGAAGCGGAAAAAGAGCTGCGCAATTACACAGGGAAATGGTGTCCGTCACGAAAATATATCAAAGATATTTTGACGGGGCATACATTGCAGCGGCTGAACGGTTACTACAACAATCAGACCATTGCGCTTGTCTCGCAGGAAGACTACGCCCGGACGGAGGCATATCTTGAAAAGCTTCTTGGGACGCTTGGGATTCCGTATATCGTTGAGGATTATAATGCCAAAGATCTCTGGTGGGGCAGTCT
>CALALM010000081.1 GCA_937925565.1 uncultured Centipeda sp. | reverse complement strand
ACATGAAGATCATTGATGCTCATCTGCATTTTGGCAGAGGGGAGTATTTTGATACGGTGGCGCGGGCTGCGGGGCATGAGAATACGGAGGAGGCGCTGCGCCGCGATTTCCGTGCGGCGGGCATTGTCCACGGCATCATCATGGGCAATCTGCCCGTAGAGGAGACGAGTCCGAACTATCCTGATATCTTCCATTACTGTGTGGGCATCGGGGGCGACGGTGTGACAGAGATCGCGGAGGGGCGCATCGAAAAGCTCCTGCCCGCGCTCGAACAGCATCTAAAAAGCGAGCGATGCGTCGGCATCAAGCTCTATCCGGGCTATCATTATTTCTATATCTATGACGATATGCTTGCGCCCATTTACGAGCTCGCGGCGCAGTACAAGAAGCCCGTTGCCGTGCACACAGGGCTGACGGCGACGGAGAAGGCACTGCTGAAATACGCGCACCCGAATGTGATGGACGAGGCGGCGACAAAGTTCCGTGCGGTGCATTTCGTTATGTGTCATCTTGGTGAGCCGTATTTCACGGAGGCGGTCGCCGTAATGGAGAAGAATCCGAATGTGAGCGCCGATCTCTCGGGGATGCTTGCGGGTAAAATTAAGGATTTTGAGCTATTCTGTCGGCGCAAGAAGTTCTATATCGAGCAGCTGCACGGCTGGCTCGCGTATTTGAATGCGTACGACCGCCTGATGTTTGGGACGGACTGGCCGCTCGCGAATTTTGACGACTATATCGCATTCACGAAGCTGCTCATCCCCGAGGAGCATTGGAATGCGGTGTTCTATGACAATGCCGTGCAAATCTATAACTTGCACTTGTAAATGAGGAAATTCTATGGCAATCTTGGAAATAAAAAAGGCGGGCGATCCCGTACTGAAACAGATAGCTGCGCCGATTGACCGCCTCACGAAGCGGCATCGGCAGCTGCTTGATGATATGGCGGAGACGATGTACTCCGCCGATGGCGTTGGGCTTGCCGCTCCGCAGGTGGGGAAATCCCTGCGCATCGTGGTGATCGATGTGCAGGACGAGCATGGTCTGCTCGAACTTGTGAATCCCGTTATCACGATGCGCGAGGGTACGGTGGTGGACTCGGAGGGGTGCCTCTCCGTGCCGCAGGTCTACGGCGATGTGGAGCGCGCCGAGCGCGTGACGGTGGAGTATACGGATCGGCGCAGCCGCAGGCGCAGCCTGACGGCGGAGGGGCTGCTCGCACGCTGCATTCAGCACGAGTGCGACCATCTCGACGGCAGACTTTTTATCGACATTGCGATCAATCTGCGCAAGGAGGAGGAAAAGGGGTGATGAAGATGCGTGTCGTCTTTATGGGAACGCCGGATTTTGCCGTTCCGACGCTTGCGGCGATTGTGGCACGCACCGATATCGCGGAGGTCATTGCCGTCATAACGCAGCCCGACCGTCCGCGCGGACGCGGACAGAAGCTCGTGCCGTCACCCGTGAAGGCGTGGGCGTCAGAGCATAATATCCCCGTACTGCAGCCCGTGCGTGCGCGTGATGCGGCGTTTGTCGCGCAGCTGCAGGCGTTCAAACCTGATGTGGCGGTCGTGGTAGCGTTCGGTCAGATCCTCTCGCAGGAGGTGTTGGACATCCCCGTGCATGGCTGCATCAATGTGCACGCCTCACTCCTGCCGAAGTACCGCGGCGCTGCTCCGATTCAGCACGCCATCATGGCGGGTGAAACGGTGACGGGCATCACGACGATGCAGATGGATGCGGGCCTCGATACGGGCGATATGCTCCTGTGGCGCGAAGTACCGATCCATGCAGATACAACATACGGAGCATTGCATGATACGCTGATGGAGACGGGCGCGAGCCTTCTCGTTGAGACGCTTGAACAGCTTGTGGCAGGGACGCTCGTGCGGACACCGCAGACGGGTGAATCCTGCTACGCGGGGCGCATCACGCGCGAGACGGCTGTGATCGACTGGTCGAAAACGGCGCGGGAACTGGATGCCTTTGTGCGTGGGCTGAACCCGACGCCGTACGCGCAGACGAGCCTTGACGGTGCTGTCTATAAGATCGGCGCACTGCACTCCACGGGGCATGCGACGAGCGCACCTGCGGGCACGATTGTTGCCGCCGACCGCAGGGCTGGACTGATCGTTGTGGCGGGCGATGAGAACATAGAAATTACAGAGATTCAGGCACCCGGCAAGAAGATGATGGAGGCAAAAGCCTTTTTGAACGGTTGTGCACTTCCTGTCGGTGGAAGGTTTTCGCCATGAGTGAACAGACATTGACCGTGAACGGCAGGACGGCGGGGGAGAAAAAGAAGATTGCACTGCCGTCACGCCCGAAAAAGCGACTCTTCATCGGTATGCTGCTCCTTGTGACGGGGCTTGCGGCGATGCTCCTCTTTGGGATCTGGTACATCGGCGTACCGGGGCTTGAGCGCATTCAACCGCTCTTGCCGTGGATCATTGGAGGTATGCTCACACTCCTCGTCCTGCTCTCCTTTTTCGGCATCTTCAATATCGTGCTC
>CALALM010000080.1 GCA_937925565.1 uncultured Centipeda sp. | reverse complement strand
ACTGATAAATTCAGCACCATCATCTTGGCGCATCTTTTTTGCCCGCTTTTCGCCCGCGATCCTCCACATAGCGGGCAGCTATGCGTCCGGTTTGTCTCCTTGACAGGACAAAAATCTACGCCAATCTGCAGGACTTCATTTTATCAGCGATTCCTTCAGGAACCGTGGAAGGAGGTGAGTGCATGGATTTCGACTGTTGGACGGGGCTGCGAATCGAGGGGAAGGCCTATATCGTCGCAGAGAAGATCCACTACAAGGAGAAAACGTCCGACGATGTGTGGACGGAGTACGGGCTTATCACAACGGAAGGCAATACCCGCACATGGCTGAGTATCTCCGACGGCGGTCTTACGTGCAGTCTCTCCACCGCTGCGGTGGGGAGCAAGCCGCCGCGCGGCTACCGTCTGCACGACTCCGGCACGCAGGTCGTGACGGGCGTGTGGGGTGATACGGACGCCTCGGTTGGCGATGAGGCGAGATACGAGCAGTACGAGAGCGCAGACGGGACGGAGACGTTCTTTGTCGAGAATTGGAGCGGCACGAAGAGCAGCTCTGCGGGGCGAAAGATCGCTGCCGCCGATATCTCCGCCGATGAGACCGGCCCCGCCGCGCGTCTGCGCAATCTTACGTTTGCTATGAAACAGGTACTTTCCAAAGCCGTTGGATATGTCGCTATCATTTTTGGGGTCTTCTGTGTCCTCAGCCTCATCGACGGTGCAACCGACCTCGATGCGCGCAGCTGGCACTCGTTTCGCAGCTTCGTCGGCGTGCCCTACGCCCTGCACGAACGGCTCTCGGATGCGCCCTACTACACGGAACAGCGCGAGGAGGACGGCGCACGGGTTTACACGGCGCAGGTCGATGCAGGCATCGCCGCTCTGGATCTCATCGAAGGCGTTGACGGCAATGTGCAGGATGCGTACGAGGATCTCAGCGATGCAGCGCATCCGCTCATCATCCGCACGCAGACAGAGACCGCACACGTTACGAGTGCCGCAGACGGCACGGTGCACATCGTTGTGACGCAGGCAAGCCCCGACCTCGCCCCCGCCGCCGACCAACTCCGACGAAGTCATACGCTCATCCGCTACGCCGAACTCGTCCGCACGGGCGACACGCGCGGACGAGCGGGCGTGACCATCGACGGAAAATAGGAGAACACACATGATTGATCCATCCGTACTCATGCTCACGGCATTCTACGCCGCGTTCGGCATCCTGCTCATGATCGTGTCCAACATCGTCATCGACTTCTTCATCCCCGGCGACTTCGCCGAGGAGATTCGGCGCGGCAACCGCGCGGTCGCGTGGCTCTCGGCGGGCTCGTTCATCGGCATCGGCGAGATCCTGCGCGCCGTCATCATATCCCCCGCGTCCGATGCAATGGCATTGGACTTTGTGCAGGGCGTCATCGCAAGTGCCGTCTACGCTGCTGCCGGCATCCTCTTCTTTATCATCGGCTTCTTTGTCATCAACGCATGGCACCGCAAATATGCGCTCGCCGAGGAGATAAAACGCGGCAATACGGCAGCGGGTATCTTCGTGTTCGGAATCTTTGTCGGGCTGTCACTGGTCATCAGCGGTGCGGTGCACTGAGGAGGCTCTGCATGGAAAACATGGGGCGCAAGGCCGCCATCCTCGCCGCTGCATTTGCCTCAGTCGGGGCGCTCGGTGCAGCGTATGTCTATCGTCATGACATCGCATTTTCCATCGCCGATGCTGTACATCCCGAGTGGAATGCAGGCGAGGCGCGTCTTGCCGATGCCTATGACCGCCGCTATACCCTGCTCAACAACGGTGACGGGACGGAGACGGCACTCTACGATGACAGCACCGCCGTTACCTTCCGTCACAACGGCGCGGGCGATCTCGTCTGGCTCTTCGGCACGGCGAGCCTCCTCGCGCCCCTCGCACCGAACTATTTCGCATTTCACGGATTTTCCTACGCGGGCGGCACGATGGACCTCGCGCACATGACCTACCGCGCAAACGCGCCGCTCTCGCCGCTTCCCAAAAAATATACCGTATCCGGCACAGGCGCACATACACATGTGGTAAATCACGGCTATGCGGGGCGCAGCTACAACGAAAAGAAAAGCGGGAAGTCGGGCGAAGTGAGCCGCAGATCGGGCTTTGGGCAGGCGGGCATCCGCTCCTCGGGAGGATCATAACTGTGAACCGCATGACCAAAGAAAGCTACATCGACGCACTTGATCCGACGATCTTCACCTACATCCAATACGGTGACTATGCCGACCGCTACCCGACGCATACCGTGCAGGCATTTCCGCAGGAGTTCTACGACGAGATGCGCGCGGCATCGGCAGGGCTGTTCCGCGTCTTCTGCAAGGCTGCGCAGGTGCTGCAAAATGCGCCTGACGATTTCGCTCGCGCGATGGATCTGCCGCGCGAGCTGCTCCCCTACCTGCGCATTCCGAATGCATTTGGGCTTCCGACATGGCTCTCGCGCTTCGACTTTGTCCTCGATGCGAAAGGGCGTATCCGCATGGTCGAGATCAATGCGGATACGCCCTGTTTTATTGTGGAATCGTTCTATGCAAACGGCGTCGCGGCAGAGTATCACGGCCGGTGCGACCCGAACGCAGGGATGCGGGCACAGCTGCGGGATTTCCTCGCGCGCATCCACAGCCGTCTCGCCGCCCCCGTCGCCAATCTCGGCTGCCGTACACTCACGCACCGCCCCTTCGTGTTCAGCTGCTTTGACGACTACCCCGAGGATCTGGCAACGACGCTGTTTCTCCTGCATCTAATGCAGGAAGGCACGCCGCACGGCGATATCCGCTTCCTCTCGTTCTATGAGATGGAGCTTGACGCGCACGGCATTCTTCTCGCCGACGAGGAATATGCGGCTGCACACTATCGACTGCACCCGATGGAGATTCTGATCGACGAGCAAACGGCAGACGGGGAACCGCTCGGGACAATGTTTCTGGATTTATACAAGGAGGGAAAATTTACACTCATGAATCCGCCCGAGGCGATTCTCCTGCAGAACAAGTCCTTTATGGCGCTCGTCTATGCGCTCGCGCGGACGGGACAGTTCTTTACGCCCGCTGAGTGTGCACTCGTGGAGCGCTATCTCGTACCATCGTACTTCGAGGAGGATTTCGATGCGCTCCGTGACGGCACATACATCCGCAAGGAGATCTGGGGGCGCGAGGGAAAGAATGTCCGCCTGGTTGAGAAGTGCGGGGAACGCGCGGCGACAGTGCATGAGAAGCGGCCCGACAACGCGGACGAGATCATCTGCCGCGCAAGCCGCACCGCGATGTATCAGGATTTCGTCCGTCAGCCCCACTTCGTCCATACGGTCGACTCGGGTACAATCGAAGGCTTTCTGACACTCTCGTGCTTCATGCTCTTTGACACGCCCTCCGCTGTCGGCGCACGCTTCTCCCCCGCCGCGATCGCGGGCACGGAGGCATACTTTCTTCCGCTTGTTGTTGAAGAGTCATAGGCAAACAAAAAGACGAAAAAATTATAGGCAGAAAAAAGAACCGTCCGCGGTTCACGTCGGCTCCTTCTTCAAGAATATTTCAATTCTAGGGAGAGACCGACGTACCCACTCGTCAGTCACCCTTTTGTGTCTTTATTATGCCCGCAGCGAAAAATCTTGTCAAGTCTCTCTGCGCTGCTCCCACCAACACCCCGCGAGGAAGAGGACCAAGGAGGCGGTGATGCCGACAGCGATCGGATGCAGCCCGAGGGGCTTAAATCCCGCCACCATCGCCGTGCAGTAGATGACGGTGCCGCCGCCCATTGCAGCGAGTGCGCCCGTGCGCCGCGCCCATGTGGTGAAGAGTCCAAAGACAAGGACCCAGAAGAACGCCGTCTCAAGTCCGCCGAACGCGAACATATTGATGAGCCAGATGAGGGACGGCGGCGCGACGGCGAGCACGAATACGATGATCCCCAGCGCGGCGGTCACACCCATTGAAAGACGGCGCAATGTCTGCTCGGGAACGAATCTGCCGCGCTGCTGCTGATGGTGGAGGTAGACATCCTTGACCACCGCCGACGAGGCGACAATGAGCACGCCGGAGATCGTCGAGATCGACGCCGCGAGCGGTCCGATGATCGCGAGGCCCAAGAGTTCGGGTGGCATCACCTGCGCCATCAGCTGAGGAATGACAGCGTCCACGCCCCCGAGCGCCTTTGCATCCACACCGAGCACGCCGCGCCCGAGTACCCCCACGAGGTTCACGGCAATATTCATAAAGGCAATGACGACCGTCCCGATGATCATGGCGCGGTGCATATCGCGGCTGCTCCGATAGCTGATCCCGCGCACAACGGACTGCGGCAGCGCAATCGTGAGCGCGCCCACAAGCAGCCACTGCGAGATGTAGAGCGAGACGGGCATGCGCCCCGCCGCCGTCGGTGTCAGCATCTCGGGATGTACACTGCGCAGTTCAGCGAGGATCGCCGCGAGCCCTCCCCCCGCCTCGATCACATAGTAAAAGAGCAGAACAATGCCGAGCATCATCACAATCGCACAGCAGGTATCTGTCAATGCGACAGCACGAAATCCGCCGATCGACGTATAGACAACAACCACGATTCCGAAGAGCACCAGTCCGAGTTCATAGCTGTAGCCCGTGACGGCGGCAAAGAGCTGCGCCCCGCCGACAAACTGCGCGACCATCGACGCGGCAAAGAAAATCACAATGGCAAACGCCGCAAGTGCCGCAAGCGCGTCCGACTGATAACGGCAGCGGATGATATCGACAATCGTGACGGCGTGAATGCGCCGCGCGAGCCGCGCAACCTTCTTGCCGAAGATGCCGAGCACGAGGAAGATCGTCATGGTCTGAATGACCGCCATGTAGATCCAGCCGAAGCCGATCTCGTACGCCATGCCGGGCCCGCCGACGAACGAGCTGACGGAGCTGTAGGTGGCGACCATCGTCATCGCGAGCACGAACGCGCCGAGCGTCTGCCCGCCGACGAAGTACCCCGCGAGGAACCCGCCCGCGTGACTCTGCCGCCGCACATAGACACCGAGTGCCAGCATTGCCGCCATAAAGCCGAGCAGCGGCAGGAGCACCATGAGATTGCCGTTCATCGCTCCGCCCCCTCTCCGCGCGCATCGAGGGGAATATCCTCCGCCGTGCACGCGAGGTACAGGGCGAGCAGAGCGCCCACGAGGAGCACGCCGACACTCGACGTGACCGCCCAGAGCGGGAAGCCCGCCACGGTCACATCGACCTCGGCGAGACCGAAGCCGAGCACCGTCCAGAGCACGGCAAAGAGAACACCTGCCGCAGCGGTACGCCTCGCCTCACGGGCGATGGCGTCCGCCGCCTTCTTTTCATCCTGCATGATGAACCTCCTATAGAGTTTTCGCCGTCGGAGGTACAAGACTCTCCGCGACTTCTTTGCAAATACCGACCTATCCTATCACATCTTTTCGCTGCACGCAATCATCCTTTGTTCAAAATCTTTGCTGTATACGGGGGAGGTTCCTCCGATGAGATTTGATAAAACATCTTGATTCCTTCCTGAAAACAGTATAGAATTGAAAATATCTATAGAATTTATGAAAAGGAGAGAGGATTTTGAGCATTAAACAGAAACTGCTCCTGATGGGGACGCTCATGGCACTGCTCGTGACAGCGATCTGTGGGATCGGTTACTACAAGGCGCAGGAGGCTCTCATCGAGAGCACCTCGGGGGAGATCAATGCACTCCTGAACGTCGAGGCGCACGATCTCAACAGCTGGCTCATACAGAAGGAACAGCAGGCCAAGAGTGCCGCAAACCTCCTCGCGGCATACGACGGCAATCCCATCATAATGGATCGCGGGATGATGAGTCTCGCCTCCAACGACAAGGACGTCCTCGACCTCGCATACGGCGCGGAGGACGGACGCTTCATCAGTTGGAACGACGGGGACCTCTCGGCGATCGACCCGCGCGGGCGCGACTGGTACAAGAAGGCGAAGGCGGCGGGCAAGCCGCTCTTCACCGAAGCCTATCAGGACGCCGTGTCGAAGAAGATGGTCGTCTCCGTCGCCGCCCCCTACTACCACAAGAACGGTGCCTTTGCCGGTGCGGTCTGCTCCGACCTCACGCTCGACACCCTCGGTGAGCGCGTCGCCCATCTGAAATACCACGGTGAGGGCGCGGGCATCATCGTCGACCCGAGCGGGCTCATCATCGCCTCCACCGAGGGTCTGGCAATGCACAGGGCAGATGAAAATCCCGTACTCAGGGAGCATCTGCCCGAGATGCGCGAGAACAAGAACGGCTACTTCGCCACGGAAAAGGACGGCGAGCAGCAGATCATCGCCTATGCGACCGTGCCCTCCTCCGGCTGGATCGTCGGCATTGCCGTCCCCGAGAGCATCGCATTCGCCCAGCTCGCGGCGCTCAAAGTCACCTACACGGGACTCACCATCCTCGGCATCCTGCTCGTCGCGGGGATCATCATCGCCCTCCTGCGTTTTGCCGCGAACATTACGGGCGCGACCGGGAACCTCATGAATCATATCGGCGCACTCGCGCAGGGCGAGCTCAACCTCCCCGACATCCCTGTCACATCACAGGACGAATTCGGGCAGCTCGCAGCAAACTTCAACACCATGATGAAGAGCATCCGCGATGTCATCCGTCAGGTCGCAGGCACCGCCGAACAGCTCGCCGCCGCCTCCGAGCAGCTCACGGCAGGTGCGCACCAGATGGCGGAGTCCGCCACCGAGATTGCGGGCACCGTCGCGCGCGTCGCCGACGGCACAGACGCACAGCTTGAGAGCCTTGCCGGCGCAAAGAAGAACATCGGCGTCGTCTCCGACGACATCGAGCGTGCCACAGAGAAGGCGGCACGCGTCGCGGACAACTCCGCAGAGACTGCGCAGGCTGCGGCAAAGGGCGAAAGCCTCATGAATGAGGCAATGCAGAAGATAACGGGCATCGAGCAGAGCGTCCTGCGCTCCGCCGAGGTTGTCGAAAAACTCGGCGAGAGCTCCAAGCAGATCGGTGAGATCGTCGAGACCATCTCCGCCATCGCCGAACAGACCAACCTCCTCGCCCTCAACGCCGCCATCGAGGCGGCACGCGCGGGCGAGACGGGGCGCGGTTTTGCCGTCGTCGCCGAGGAGGTTCGCAAGCTCGCCGAGCAGGCGCGCGAGGCAACCGACCAGATCAAGGAGCGCATTGCGGGCGTCCAGCACGACACCACGCGCGCCGTCACCGCCATGCAGAACGGCACCACCGAGGTGCATGAGGGCGCAGCCGCCATCCACGAGGTCGGCATCCAGTTCGAGAGAATCATGCGCATGGTCGATGAGATCAAGGAGCAGATGGCAGACATCAACAGCTCCATGCAGACCGTCAAGCAGGGAACGGAGCTGATCGTTCAGTCCGCGACGATGGTCAACGAGATCACGGAGAAGACCGCAGACCATATGCAGGACATCTCCTCCTCGTCCCAGTCACAGTCCGCCTCAAGCGAGGAGATCGCCTCCGCCTCCCAGTCGCTCGCCATGCTCGCGACCGACCTCCAGAACACCACGAACAAGTTCAAGCTCTAAGCGCATACGGAACGCCCCGCAGCCTGTGCTGCGGGGCGTTTTTATGAGAACATATTGCTTTTTTTCGTTGGTTATGTCTATAATAGAGACGGAACGTCCTCGGACAACGGCGGTGTCTTTCAGCTATGAGCGAAATTGGCGCGATCGTACTACTCATCGTGGCAACAGACTACGTGCTTGCGATAACCAAAAAGAAATAACCGCCCTGCTTTGACCGGTCGAGCGGTTATTCTCTGTAGAATATAACACTTGATCCTGGAAAGGCACCGCCCGAGGCGTTCTTTCTGTTCCTATTATAGCAGACCATACCGCGTTTATCAAGACAATTCCTTAGAAAGAGGTTTCCCCATGACCGACATCATCGACATCCACACGCACAGCATCGCCAGCATGCACGCCTACAGCACCATCCGCGAGATAGCGACTGCGGCAAAGGCAAAGGGGCTCGCCCTCGTCGGCATCTCCGACCATGCGCCCGCGCTCCCCGGCACCTTCCACGAGATGTACTTCCGCAACTTCAAGGTCATCCGTCCCGCCGCCTACGGCATCGACATCATCATGGGTGCGGAGCTGAACGTCATGGACTACGAGGGCAGTGTCGACCTGCCCGAGCGCGTCCTGCAAAAGATGCACTACGCCATCGCGAGCCTGCATGACACCATCATCAGGCCCGGCACACGGGAGGAAAACACACGCGCGCTCCTCGGCGCAATGGCGAACCCCTACGTCGTCATCATCGGGCACCCCGACAACCCCGCCTACCCCGTTGACTTCGACGCGCTTGCCCGCGCCGCCGCAGAGCACCACGTCCTCATCGAGGCGAACAACGCCTCGCACAACCCCGACGGCCCCCGCAAGGGCTCGGAACTCCTCGCGCGCGATCTCCTCGCTGCATGCCGCCGTCACGGCGCACACATCCTCATCGGCAGCGACGCCCACATCGACATCGACGTGGGCGAACACCGTCATACGCACGCCATCCTCACGGACATCGGCTTCCCCGCAGAACTCGTGCTGAACAGCGATCCCGCACGCCTCAAGGCGTGGATTGCGGAGCGTCATGCGCGGAACGGCGTACACGGACTTCCTTATTCTTCCTGAAATGCCATAATCCTAGCCTCCCCCGTGCGGAGACGGGGGAGGGGGACCGCGCAAGCGGTGGAAGGGGCGCTTGTAGCGATACTGCTGACATAATGACAAGGGCTGCCCTACGAAGTTTTAGCTTCGTAGGGCAGCCCTTTTTAGGTTCTTTTTCAAAACTCATACGTCAGCCCGAACCAGTAGCTGCGGCGCGCCATATAGGAGCCGCCCGCGATGCCGTCGGCATCGAGATCGTCATAGTAGGCGCTGTACCTTGTGCCGTCTGCCGCCGCCACGCCCCGGTCGAAGTTGCGGTTCAGCAGATTGTTCACCGCGAACTGTACGGAAAGCCCGTCCTTCCACCGATGCGTCACGCCCATGTTGACAACCGTGAAGGGGTGGTACGTCGAGGCGAGTCCCGCCGCCTGTTTCGAGCGGTACATCCCGCTCCGGTACTGCCCCATCAGCCAGACATCCGTGGCATCCGACGGCGTCCAGTCGAGCCGTAGGTTGACCGCCTGCTTCGGCGTCGAACGCAGGGGCTGACCTGTTTTATCGCCGCTCTTAATCCGGCTCGTGAGCAACGTCCAGTTCAGCCCCGCCGAGAGTTTCGGAGCGAGCGTGAACTTCGTTCCGAGCTCCACACCGTGAATGCGTGCCCTGCCGACATTCTCATAGGTGCGCACGGCACCGACACCCGCGATGTTCACCGCATCGCCGAGGTCGATCTTATCCTTGAAATCCGTGTGGAAGAACGTCAGATGCGCATCCGTCCCGTGGTCATTCCGATAGTAGAGACCGATCTCCCCGGTCGTCGACTTCTCCGGTGTCAGCCCCGTATTCCCGCGATAGATCTCGCCCGTGATGTTCAGGTGGATGTCCACGGGCGCGGACTGGAGCATCGTCGGCGCCTTGTAGCCCGTCGCGACACCGCCCTTCACCGTGAAATGGCGGTTCGGCATGTAGATGAGATAGCCGCGCGGACTGAAATTGTCGTCGTAATCCTCAGGGTGATCGTAGCGCAGGCCGTAGGTAAAGACCAGCTTCTTCGAGAGTGACCACGTGTCCTCGCCGAAGAGCGCCCAGCTCGTGCGTGAAAGGCTGCCGTTGTCGTCGGAGCTGCGCCGGCGCATCATATTTTGAAAGACCGGCCGCATCGGGGGCGGCAGCATCGTGAGCGAAGTCGGCTGAATCGTCCTCTTCAGATGATAGTCCACACGCTCGCGCTGCCAGCGTCCACCCACCGCGAGCATATGATTGTCCCCGAGCGGTGTCACATACTTCGTGTCGAACGTCACAAAATCGTTTTTCACATTGTTGCGGATTGCCGAGCGGATCGGAATTGCGACCGGCAGGATGGACGGTTTTGCCGTCCCCGCCATATCAGAGTCGAGGTGCATCTCGTTGCGCAGGAAGGACAGCGTATTCGTCCACGTCCCCTCTTTTCCGATCCTGTTCTCCGCACCGAGCACAACCTTCGTACGGTCAAAGCGCTGTGCCACATCGCCGAGGAGATTCGTTCGTACGAACGCATTCGGAATGGGTGCCGGCATCCGCCCGCGCTGTGCGAAATCACCGCTGCGCATATTCTGTCCGCGGTCGATGTCGAGATAGTAGCTCTGCCCCGTAGCAGGCGTATAGGTCAGACGCGTCCCGAGATTCCAGTTGTCGTAGTCGCGCTTCTCCTTGTCGATGCCGAACGCCGACGCGCCGCGCTTTAAGTAGCTGCCGCGCATCTGCAGACCGACCTTCTCCTTCGTGATGGGACCCGCGACATTGAACGAATACTTCATCGTATTCGACTTGTTCTCTGTCGTCTCAAAGAGACTGCCCACCGAAACCGTCCCGTGGAACTCGTCCGTCACCTTCTTCGTGATGATGTTGATGACGCCGCCCATCGCATCCGAACCGTAGAGCGTCGACATCGGACCGCGCACCACCTCGATGCGCTCGATCTGACTCGGCGCAGGGAGACTCGTATTCGCGAGCTGGTTAAAGCTGCGCATCATACCGCCCGCAATCCCCGGCCCCGACTGCGCCACCCCGTCCACGAGGATGAGCGTGTGGGCGTCGCTCATGCCACGGATCGAGACCGCAGGCGTGTCAAAGCGCCCCGTCGCACCAAACGTATCAACGCCCTCGATCGTATCGAGCACCTGCCTGAGATCCGTGTATCCGCGCTGCATGATCTCGTCCGATCGGATGACCGTAATGCTTGCGGGCGCATAGCGCGGATCCTCCTCGAAGCCGGACGCCGTCACGACGATTGCATCCGTCCCGTACGTCTGCGCCGTAGCATCCGCCGCCGGCACATCGGCGGCACAGGCAGCCCCCGTCCATCCGGAAAGTGTGAGCGCAATGGCCGCCGCAAGCGCCTGTTTCTCCCTCAATCGCATGATCTATTCCTCCTCGTAAGAAACTGAAACGCAGACCTTCGCCCGCTCTCCCAAAGAGGCAAAGCCATCGTTACTTTCTGCTCACGACCGCGATATACGAGAACTCCCTGTTGTGGTCGAAGAAGAAATTGAACATCTTGCGGAAACGGTCGATGTTCTCCGTGCGCAGACCGTTGCGAATGACCTTCATCGCGCCGTCAAAGCCCTCATCACGCACCAGCCCAGCAGGGTCGAGCAGCGTCATATCGCCCGTCTGCACCTCGATGGTAAAGCCCGCATCGCGGAAGAGTTTCTCCCAGAGTGCATGCGGGAGTGGATCGACGTTCACATTGATCGCGCGCGAGATGCCCGCGCGCAGCTCCGCCGCCTCTGCCTCATCCGTCACGCGCAGCGCGACATCGTGCGTGAGGAGCACGCCGCCCTTCTTCAGCACGCGGAAGTATTCGCCGATTGCCTTCGCCTTGTTCTCGCGCGGCAGCATCGTCAGCATCGCCTCGTTGATGACCACATCGAACGACGCATCGGGGAAGGGCAGCGCCATCGCGTTCCCCTCCACCACGTCGATCACATCCGTCAGCCCGTGCTTTTCGATGTTCGCACGCGCCTTCTCGAGCGCGGCGGGGTTCATGTCCAGCCCCGTGATGCGGCAGCCGTGCGCCTCCGCGAGCGCGACCATCGTCGTCCCCATGTTGCACGCCACCTCAAGCACGCGCGTATCCGCCGTAAAGTCAACGTGCCCCAGCAGCCACTCCGTCGCCTCGCGCCCGCCCGGACGCAGCCGTGTCTTGCCCAGACGTGCGAGGAACTCATGCCCCGGTTCGTTCTTCTTCTCTTCTGCCATGTGGATCGCTCCCATCTATATGATTGAAAACAACTTTCATCGATGAAGCTAGTATAGATGAGAATGCTTCGCGATTCTGTTGCAAAAGTCACACGCCCGAAAAAAGCGCAAAAAAAGAAGAGGCTGTCGCACGAAGCTAGAAAACTTCGTGCAACAGCCCCCTCACATACTCACTTCTCCCCGTCGCTCCACGTCGTATCGGTAAAGAGCTCAAGCGCCTCCCCCGGCAGTGCGCGCTGCGCGGAGATCTCGAACGGGACGCGCTGCTCGCGCACGCATGCGATCGCAAACATATTAATCGCCGTCGACATATTCATACCGACCGCGGCGCAGAAGTTTTCAAAGTTCTTCTTGAGTTCAGCGTCCATGCGAATGCTGATGCCGGTCTGTGCCATGTAGGACATCTCCTTTACGGAAGCACTGATAAATTCAGCACCATCATCTTGGCGCATCTTTTTTGCCCGCTTT
>CALALM010000079.1 GCA_937925565.1 uncultured Centipeda sp. | reverse complement strand
GGTGTTTCCTGTGGCGCCCGCGCCCGTGCCGCCCGTGATGGTGCCGTTTACGCGCAATGCCTCAAGTGTCACAATATGTTCACGGATCAGGCGCTGAATATTATCGAGCAGATAGTTTTCAAGTTTTGTCTCAAAGACGGAGCGAGAGAACCCGCAAAGCGGCGGATTGCCGACTTTATGCGTTTTGCACAAATATTGGAACGCCTTGAACTCGCCTTGGCGATTGCGTACGCCGCGCGTGGCACTGAGTCGTTTCCCGCATACGGGACAACGGATCAGCCCAGTAAAAAGGTAGATACTTCCGCTTGGTGTAGGTTTTGCGTTGCGCGAGAGAATATCCTGCACACGAAAAAACACATCGTGCGGAATTAACGCGGGAATATAGTCCGGAATCCCGTAAATCTCACCGATATAAGAACGATTTTTTAGCATATTTCGTATCACAAGAGCAGAGAGAAGAACCCCGAATTTTTCCTGTATTGCGATAGCTGCGGAGCGCAATGAACCACCGTTATAAACATAGTCAAAAAGAAAGCGCACAATCGGCAGCCGTTCATCCGGAACGGCGTGCTTATTTTCTACTTTGAGACCGATTGGCAAACTGCCGGAAATAACCTCTTTTCGCGCCCGCTTCCCCTCGAATACATACTTGATGCGCTCGCCTGTCTGATCGCTTTCGTGTTGGGCGAGGGAGAGTTTCAGATTGAGCATGAGAAGCCCGTTCGGCGTGGTCGTGTTGAAATCCTCCGTCGCGCACACCCAATCGACGCCGCGTGCATCCAGTCGCTCCTTGACCTTGTAAAAATCCGCGACGTTGCGAAACCATCGATCAAGGCACTTGATAATGATGATGTCGATGCGCCCTTCGTCCACATCGGCGAGCATCCGTTGCAGCTCCTTCCGGCGGGACATCGCCTTGCGGGCGCTCACCCCCTCGTCAGCGTACACGCCGATGACGATATAGCCATGTTCCTGCGCGTATGCCATGAGGTTTTTCCTCTGCTCGCCGAGGGAGAGACCGTGCCGCGCCTGTTCCTCAGATGAGACGTGGATATAGAGAGCCACACGTTTCGGCATAAAAATACACCTCCAAAATTGCGTATGGAAAATACGCCATGAAGGTGCTATAATGAATTTGCACATTCGGAGCATCTTCATGGTGTTTCGACGGGCGGGCGGCATTGTCAGTATCGCCCGCCGAGCCTAGAGCCGTTCGTGTTGTCAGCACGGGCGGCTTTTGTTTTGCATTTTGCCGGCGTTGGCAAATTGCATTTCCAACCTCGTCGAAATCGACCAGTTTAACCGTGTTGGATGTGCGGCGGTTCGGTCATGGCTTACAAACACCACAAGGTTCATAACCGTCCGCAATAACCTCATCGCGTGAACTGTAGTGAACAAAGTGCGGTGCATCGGGGTGTTTGATCGTGCGGCAATCCGCATAGTGGAACTTACCCGACTTTGTGTTTGCGAGGTAGTCCGATGCAAGCGTGGGCGTGGCGATGGACAGAGCCATAGCCGCGACAGTTGCGAGCGCAATTTTTTTCAGCATATACAATCCTCCTAAAAATCCCGTATGGGAAGGACTCCGGCAAAAAGAAAGAATCCAGTCAAGCGCTTGACTGGATTCCCATTACCCGCGAAGGGCGTGTGTCATTTCTACCGCTTATGCGGCTACCCGCAAGGGGCGTCTATATCATGACAATACACAAACACAGGGAATCTGTCAAGAAAAATCAATCGTAATTAGGCGAATGCAGTGTGGGGCGCAGTCGGCGGCGTGGATGCGCGGCGGCGTTCCTCTTCCTCGGCGCGGTCAAGTGCCTCCTGCCGTGCAAGTTCCTCCTGATACCATCCCTCGAGGGCATCATATTCGCGTTTGATGTCAGGATCTTTAAGGGATTCGCGTTTGAACTCTTCCCATGTAGTCATTTCGGATTCCTCCCCATGTAGTCTTTTCTGTACTGTTTCGCCCGTTCGATTTCTGCGGGCGGTGTTTTCCACGTTTTCTTGATGAAGCCGTTCGTCAGTATAGCGGTATTCCCTATTACGAAGAAGTAGAGAATCCGGGAAATATTGTTTCCTGCGCTGATTCGCAGCTCCATGATACCGTCATCCAGTTCTTTGGAGTATGGAGGACGAAGCAAATGTCCGCGTGCTTTAAGAAGTTCAATCGTGTACATGGCTTTCGCATACATAGCTGCGTCAAGGGTATGGATGAAGTCTTTGACGGGTTCTGTCCCGTCCTCCATTTGATAAAAATTCGATATTCAAGGGCAGACCTCCTTTCGTCGCGTACTGTATTTCCGCCGCCTATGGGCGATCTTTTTTTATGCCATTTTTGCGGCGGCGGTAGAGGAGGATGCTAATGCAGCCTCTTTTTCGGCGATGAGGGCGGCGTGATAGGCTTCGACTTCGGCTTCCAGTTCATCATCCGTCATGGTGTGCTGCGTTTTGGCAGCCGATTCTCATAGTTCCCGGAAACAGTTCCCGTAACATTATAGTTATTTAGGGTCAAGGTGCCATTTGTATACAATGTGATACGCTTAGAACCACTGCCATTTGCGGCAGCCCAGTCTGCGGCACCCGCGACGCTGATATTCCCCCAATCAAAGGTCTGCCCGACAGCTGTCTGCAGCATCGTATCTCCCGAAGCAATCCCGGAGCTCAGATCAAACTGCATCTTTTCAAAGTTGGTTATGCCGTATACATGATTGTCCTTCGTTGTAACTTTCAGCAGGTTGCCGGTGGTTACATCGGCACTGGGATTTCCGCTAGCACCACCATAATGATATATGGCATTCCACCATGTCGCTGCCGTTCCACTTAATGTAATCGTATTGTGCGTTGCATTTCCGTTCGCCGACCAACCACCATACACATTACCGTTAGTGAGTGCTCCATTCTTGAATACAACTTCGTTGTGCGTCGCATCGCCGGCCCCCTGTGTGTAACCACCATATAATGGAATACCCATGGTTTCCCCGCTAATTGTCAGCTTATTCCCCGTCACATTGCGATTATCCGTCGCTCCCGGAATATCATGCGCGTTACCGGCAGCAACCGGCGTCGGCGCCGGATGCCCTGCATCAACGACCACATTCCCGCCGGTTACATCGGCAGCGTATGCGGATTGAAAATCTGACAGGAGTCCCCCTCCCCCTGCGGACAAAGCGAGCGCTACAAAAAGCGACAGCTGTCGTTTGCTTTTCCATTCCTTTAGCATAATGCTTCCCTCCATGTCATTCTTTACCTAATACCATAGACACCCCATAATACTATTGTCCTAAATATACTATTCAATTCATCCTGTGTCAAGCGATATCGTCACAATGCGACAGCCTATATGGGGCTCTTGGGGGTCGTTCAATGCGCCACTCATTGTCACGCCCATGTAGCTTCTTTGGAGAAAACGCACGAAAACCGACGGTATTTCACCGATCAGTCCCGTGCGTTTTTCGCATGACAACATATGCAGTTGTTCAGAGGATCCCCTCCTGAAGAGAAGGACTACGCCGACGCCGCTTCTGCGCCGGTTGCAGGACGCAAGCCCTGCAGATCGACCACGTACGGATCACCGAAAAGCTCACGCGTCACTTCGCTGTGGATGTCCTCCTCCAACGAGCGCAGCGAACGTGCAAGCGACTCGATATCGAGCGCGTACGCCTCACTGTCCATACGGTGCAACTGTCGGATCTGCTCACGATACGAAAACCGCTGTGCACGCATTCCCTCGATGAGTTCATCATCCTTCGCGGGATATGCCGCCGCCGCACGTATCATTGCACTCACCGGGATTTGTCTTCCCGGACTGTCCAGCACCGATGCGAGTGATATGACTGCCATTACAGCCACCTCATTTCCTTATGAGAATTTTTGATTGTGCACGCCTGCACACAACCTCTTATGAGACATTTCCTTTGTCCCGTATTTATTATAAAAAAAAATGTCACTTCTGAACATAGTTCTTTTTTCCCAATTTTTCATTTTTTATCGAAAAATAGCCTTGTTTTATCTTTGCAATATAAAATTTATATGCCATCTTTTTTCTTCATGCTATTGAATTTCATTCTCTTATATGCTATATTATCTCCAGGCTTTCGTTTGAGACCATGACCTGCGGAAAGGATATGGTTTCCAGAGCTCTCCTAAAATATAATACACAGCAAAAACACCCCGCAACTGCTCATTGCGGGGTGTTTTTGTATGCGTTTTGCGCGGTGCCGGCGCATATCGCGCTACTTTGCGACATCCTCTTCCTTTGGAATGCGGCAGTCCATGCCCTTGATGTGTCCGTAGAGCCAGCGCGTGAGGAAGTCAAGGATGCCGAGCAGATACTCCTGCTGGTTCTCATCGATGTCGTCAAGGTCGATCCCGCTCAGTTTCCGGATGAAGCGCAGGTGCTGATAGCGCTCACTGAATCGCCGCTCGTACTGAATGCGCTCCATGTACTCCTCCTCGTGCGCGAAATGCGTCGCCGCGTATGCGCGCAGTTCCTCGAGAAGCGCCACAATCTTGTCAAAGCGGTCAATCGCCGCGTCATCCATTACGAGCTCATAGCATTCGTTCGCAAGGTCAAAGAGCTTCGCATGCTCCGTATCAATCATCTCAATGCCGGTCAGATACTCTTTCGTCAGCTCGTACTTCATCTTCTGCTCTCCTTCTGCTTTTTAATCCCAGCCTTGGAGTTCCCAATATCGCTCTGCTGCATCGACAAACGCATAAAACCCGTTCGTGCGTACGGTATCGGTGGAGATGCGCACGAGTTTCCACCGCCCGTCTGTCTGCCGCGCGAGTTCCATTGTGACAGACGCCTCGGGCATAAGCCGCCCATAGTCACTGTCATCACCGCGTACGATGCAGACGACGGCGGCGCGGTCGCCCTCGATCACGGCGGGTTCCATCTGCGCCGTATAGTGTGCGGCAAAGGCGCGCATCTCATCCGAACCCCAGCGCGCGTTTCCCTCCTCCTTCGTCACGGGCACGCGCTCCGTATCGAAGTAGTAGTCCAGCACCATGCGCGCCGTGCCGATGTACGCAGCACGATGCTCTGCCATATAGGCGCGCATAAACGCACTGTCGTGGCGGAAGAACCAGTCGGAGGGATGACGCTCATGGAGTGCTGCAATGTTGTCCGCGAGGAGCGCGCCCGCATCCGCGTGCATGGAGTCGAGCACGGCGTCCGCATCGACGTATTCATCAAAAAGCTTCCGATCCTCCGTAACGACGGCATGTGCGATCTGCGTAAGCGCCGCCTCCGGCGAGCGGTCGCGGTACCGGCAATAGCCCGTGTACGCGCCGCCGATCAGCACTGCAAACACGAGCACGATCACGCCGAGGCGCAGTTTACCTGTCATAGAAAGCCCTCCTCCATTTATTTATCCATTTGCTTCAGCATCTGCACGCGTTTGACAGCCTCGCCCGAGGCATAGGCGAAATGCGCGCGCAAATATTCGTCCACGCGCTCGCCGATGTATTTCTTGCCCATGAGGTCGGGGTGCAGTCCGTCGGTTGTATACGCCGGTTCGAGCATGCCGTCCCCATCCGAGAGGACGCCGGAGACATCAATACTGTACTCCTGCTGCATGATCCAGTGGTTGATGTAGTCGCGATGCGCCCACCAGTCGGACGGCGGGGGCGCAATCGTCATACGGGAGGTCATCAGCGCGGGGTGAATCGGCGTCGCTGTCAGGAAGACCGGGGTGATTCCGTACGCTTTGCACTTGTCACGCAGGGCGGCAAGGTTGCGCACGCTCTCCGCGCCGTAGATGCCGGAGCGGTAATCGTTGACGCCGCCCATGATGAGGAGGACGCGCGGGGAAAAGGGCAGCACATCGCGCTCAAAGCGTGCAAGCAGTTCTGCCGTCGTGTCGCCGCTGTGCCCAAGATTTTTTACGGGAACGGTGCAGTAGGTTTCCCAGTCGTAAATCCGGTACGAGGGCGGCACGGTGATCGCGCCGCCGCCGTGGGTAATGCTGTCCCCGAGTGCGGCGATCGGCGTGCGATCCGCAACGGTGAATGAGCCATAGTTCGACCAGTTTGAGATGGGCGTCCCCGCCGACGTGATTCCGCGCACGCGGAAGAAATAATGCCCCGGTACGGTAAACGGCATATCGTCATAGACATCGTACTCACCCGCGCGCAGCGTATTGATATAGCGGTCGTATGCGCCCTCGCGGCGGTAGATCTCGACCTCATGATATTTCTGTCCTGCAAGCGGAATCCACGCATAGACGGGGTAGAGCGGCGCATATGCCATCTCCCCATACTCCGTCGTCAGCACGGGCGCGGGCGGATCCGCCGTTTCCCCGCGTACGGGACGCGGTGCCGACCATGCGGCAAGCGGTGTGCCGTCGTAACCGAGCGGCCGCATACTCCAGTAGAACGTGTCAACGGAACCGTGCCCTGCGAGCGGCAAATGCAGCCCTGTCGTATAGATGTGGTCCTTCGTCTCACGCACCCGTATCGTGCCGTCCGGCAGTTTCTCGGTGAGCTGCACGGCATAGCGCACCGCCGCCGGATAGGGCTGCCAGCGCAGAAGTACGGAGGATATGTGCGGCTCCTGCGCCTGCGCTTCCTGCGCTTCCTGCGTCTCCTGGGGGGCCGCTGCCTGCGGATGCTGGCGCTCTATCGCGGTCGTGATTTCCTGCATGGCGTGCTCCGCCCCCCCTCTCGCCTGCGCCGTGTGACGCGGTGGATTTTTTTCAGCCGCCTCCGCGTTCACAGCCGTGAGCAGCGTGCAGGCGACAAAGAGCATCCCCACACTCCACCCGAATATCCCAAACCGCATTTAGTCCTCTTCCATATGTCTGATGTACTCTTCGCCGATGGCTTCCCGTACGGCGGCGAGGGTCGGTGCAAGCAATGCGTGCGCCTCCTCCGATGTCGGTGCTGCCGCCGTGACGCGCACGAGGCAGCCGTCCTCCTTCGCATAGGTTGCAACGGAGGGGTTCTCCCCGTCAACGAGGCTCCCGAGGCGGTCGGCAACGGGCGACTCCCCGACCACAAGCCCCTTTTCCGCCATCGGGTAGAGCTTGATATTCATGGAGACGAATACCTTGTCACTCTTGCCGCGCAAAAAGACCTTGCACGCCGTATCGAACATGGGCACCATCTCCTTCGGCGGTCCGGGGAGCATGATGCAGGCGCGGCCGTCCTTCTCGATGATGACGCCGGGTGCCGTGCCGTGATCATTTTGGAGTACCGTCGCGCCCGAGGGGACGGTTGCCTGCTTGCGCATACTCTCGGTGAGCGCAACACCGCGCTTTGCCGCACGCGCCTCAAGGCGTCCGAGCGCCTCCGCATCCTCCACGGGCACACAGCCGAAATAGGAGATGAGCATTTCCTTCGTCAGGTCGTCCTTCGTGGGTCCCAGTCCGCCCGTCGTGATGACGCAGTCCGCGCGCGTGTACGCGATGTCGAGCGCGGCACGCAGACGCTCGGGGTTGTCGCCGACGACGGTCTGATAGTACGCGTCCAATCCCATATGTGCGAGTTTACGCGCGATGTGCTGCGCGTTCGTGTTGACGATGCTGCCCATGAGCAGCTCTGTGCCCACGCTGATGATTTCAACGACCATGTGATACTCCTTTTAAGAATCATAGATTTTCTATCGTATTCTACTACAAAAGACCGGGGTAGAAAAGGTAATTTCATCTTTTTTGTCGAAAATATTACGGGAATGCGTTATGATAGGAACGATAACATACGATCCTGAAAACACAGAGGAAAACAACGTGAAGCAAATCATTCTGAACGCGGACGATTTCGGACGACATGAACTGATCAACCGCGCTGTTGAAAAGGGCGCTGCGGACGGCGTCCTGCGCTCGGCAACGCTCATGCCGGGCGGCGCGGCGTTCGATGATGCGGTTGCGCTTGCGCGACACACCCCCGCGCTCGGCGTCGGCATCCACCTGACGCTCGTCAACGGGAATCCCGTGCTGCCACCCGCCGAGATTCCGTCACTCGTGACGCAGGAGGGCGTCTTCGCGGACGATCACACGGCATTCGCCGTGCGCCTCCTGCGCGGCAAGGTAAATCCCGAGGAAGTGCGTGCGGAGCTTGCGGCGCAGCTGCGGCGTATGGAGGCGGCGGGGATTCACCCGACGCACGCGGACAGCCATCAGCATATGCACGTTCTGCCAGGCATCATTGATATCGTACTCGATCTCTGCAAGGAAGCACGGCTCCCCGCCATGCGTGCCCCACGCGCGCCGCTCTTCGTGGGAGATTTCGGCGGCGTGGGACAGCTCATCGGGCGCACGGGGCTCGCCGTGCTCGCACGCCGCGCGGCGGCAAAGGCGAAGCGGCGCGGCATCCGCGTGCCCGATCACTTTGCCGGCATCGTCGCGGGCGAGGCGGTTGATACGGCGACACTCACGCGGATTGCAGCGAATCTCAGGGACGGCACAACAGAGGTCATGCTCCACCCGGGTACGGACAATGCCGTACTCATCCGCGCTTCTTTCTGGGAGCACGATTTCGAGGCGGAGCTTGCCGCCGTCTGCGCCCCCGCCGTGCAGGATGCACTCGCCGCATCGGGCGCTGCGATCGAGAGTTTTCGCGCGCTCGCGGATTGAGGGAGGAGCATGGACAAGATCACGATCATCGTCCCCTGCTACAATGAGGCGGAGGTGGTGCGGCATTTCTATGACGAGGTGACGGCGGCAACGGCGGGCATTGCGGATGCGGCGTTCACCTATCTCTTCATCGACGACGGCAGCCGCGACGGTACCCTCGGTGAAATCCGCACTCTTGCCGAAGCACACGCGAATGTCCGCTACATCAGCTTCACGCGCAATTTCGGCAAGGAGCCCGCGATGATGGCAGGGCTCGACTACGCAGACGGGGACGCGGTCATTCTGATGGACGCGGATCTGCAGCACCCGCCCTCCATGATCCCGGAGATGGTCGCGTACTGGCGCGCGGGCTATGACGATGTCTGCGGCAAGCGCACGGATCGCACCGACGAGACATGGTTCAAGCGCACGATGGCAAATTTCTTCTACCGCTCCATGCAGTCGGTCAGCCGCTTCACCCTCCAGCGCGATGTCGGCGATTTCCGGCTGCTCGATCACCGCTGTGTCGCGGCTCTCTGCCTCCTGCGCGAGAACCAGCGCTTTACGAAGGGACTCTTCACATGGGTCGGCTTCAAGAAGAAGGAAATCCCCTTTCAGGTGCAGCCGCGTGCGGCGGGCAAAACGACGTGGAGCTATCCCGCGCTGCTGTCCCTGGCGATCGAGGGCATCACCTCGTTTACGACCGCGCCGCTGCGCCTCACGACGGTGCTCGGGCTCATGGTCTCGGTGCTCGCCATCCTCTATATGTTCGTCGTCCTCGTGGACGCGCTCGTCTACGGGAATCCCGTTGCGGGCTATCCGACGCTGATGACGGTGCTGCTCTTCCTCGGCGGCGTGCAGCTTCTCTCACTCGGCATCATCGGTGAGTACCTTGGGAGTGTCTTCACGGAGAGCAAGCATCGCCCGTGTTACCTGATCGACGAACAGGACGGGGAAAAATTTGACTATGCGCATCGGGAGGTGAAGTAGTGCGACGGGATATGCTGCGCACGGGACTGGTCGCAGGCGCAATCTTTGCGTTCATGTTTGCTCTGAATCATTTCATGCCCATCCATCGTGATGACTACAATTACGCGATGATCTGGAAAACGGGTGAGCATCTCGCCTCCCTCTCCGACGTCGCCGTCTCGGGGGTGCAGCACTACCTGTTCCACGGCGGACGCACGGTCACAGTCTTCTGTCTGCAGCTCTTTCTCCGGCTCGGGAAAACGGCGTTTGACACCGCAAACGCGCTGATGTTCCTCACGCTTGTGGCATTGGTGACCATGCACGCACGCCGCAGTATCGCATTTTGGCATGCGCCGAGACTTCTCGCGGCGGCGGCACTTCTCCTCTGGCTTTGTCTGCCGCATTTCGGCGAGGTCGCGGTCTGGAAGAGCGGCTCGACGGTCTATCTCTGGTCTGCGGTGCCCGCCTTTCTCTTCCTCCTGCCGTACAATCTTGAACTTCGGGCGTTCGGCGAGGGGCGGCGTGCACGGCGCACGGGGGCAGTCCTCCCGATGTTTCTGCTCGGCGTACCCGCAGGCTGGTCGATCGAAAATCTTGCTGTGACTGTCGTCATCGTCGCATTCGGTGCATCGCTCTGCGCGTGGCGGCGGCAGTCCTTTCTCCCGCCGTGGATGATCGCGGGCGCGCTCGGCGCACTCACAGGACTCATCGGACTCGTCGCCGCGCCTGGCAACTACGTACGCTACAACGAACAGGGGGCGGGCAAGGGCATCCTCCTCCACATCGGCAATCAGTTCGCGGGGCAGGGCGAAATGCTGCTCTACCTCCTGCCCGTCCTGCTCCTCATCCTGACCGCGTGGCGCCTCTGTCGGCGTACACAGGCGGGCATGGATGCGCCTCCCGCCGCGCATATGGGGGTGGGAACGATCATGCTCGCCGTCGTCCTGCTCCTGCTCGTCCTCTCCTATTGCACGGGCGGTTGGGTTGCAGGCACAATCCGCGATGCCGTAATCAGCGGTGTGCTGACACCGCTCGGGCAGATCAAGCCCAAGACCATCCATCTCTTCACCAACCTCATGAACGGCTTCGAGGAAATGGCGATCTACACTTTCGCCATCCTCCTCTTCTACGCGCGCGTCAAACAGCAGCTCGGACTGACCGCTGCCGCTGTCCGCACGGCGGCGCAGCGTGCCCCTCTCCGCGCAGTTCTGCGCCGCTATTCCGCCGCACGCTATGCAGCGTTCCTCATGGCGCTTGGCATCTGCAACAACCTCGTCATGCTTGCCGCGCCGACCTTTCCGGGACGCGCGACCTTCAGTTCTGCCGCGATATTCGTCGCTGCAGCGCTCGCCCTGCTCGGTGATCCGACCATTGCGGCGGCGCTCGGCACGCCGGCGCGCCGCACACTCTGTGCGGCGGCGTGCCTCCTCTTTGCCTACACGGGCACGGCGGCACTCCTCATCACGCACGAAATGGCTGTGGCGGATGCCGCACGCATCGCGCAGATCGAGACAGCCCGTGCGCACGGTGAGACCGTCGTGCATTTCCCGGCACTCACGCGCACAAACCGCGCCCTGCGCCACGTCTACTACGAGGACTGGGACAACAACGTGACGAAGGAGGGCGCGATGAAGTACTTCGGTCTGACGGATATCGTGGTAGAAAAATGACATTTTGCTGCGTCTGTGCTACAATACAATCCATATCCATCTTAATTGAAAGGAGCTGCATACACCCTTGGACAGTTCCCTATCCGATCTTCTTGCACTCATCCTGCTCATCGTCTGCCTCTCCGCGAACGCCTACTTCGCGCAGATCGAGACCGCGCTCACCAAGTCCCACCGCGGACGCCTCGAACGCCTCGCGGATGACGGCGACAGCGATGCCGCGCAGGCGCTCGCCCTGCTTGAGCATTCCGCACCGCCCCTTGCCATGGCACAGGCGGGCGTCACCTGCACGAGCCTCCTTATGGGTCTCGGCATTGGACTCCTCGTCGCGCCGACCTTCGGGCGTTTTCTCGCGAAGCTCCTTCCCGGCATGGAGGTCTTTGCTGCCGCGCTCGTGCTCAGCATTCTCGTGATGACCGCACTGACTCTGCTCTTTGGAGACTTCCTGCCCAAGCAGATCGCTCTGCAGGATCCCGAGGCCATCCTCATGCGCAGTCACCGCAGCATTCGCCTGCTCACGCGCCTCACAGCGCTACCGAGTGCAACGCTCGTCTCCGTCTCGCGCGGTCTCCTGCTGCTCTTCGGACGCAATCCCGAAAGCCGCGCCTCCGCCACCGAGGACGCCGTCAAGGATCTCATGGAACAGGGCACGGAGGACGGTACCTTTGAAAAGGCGGAGCAGGATATGGTTGACCGCATCTTTCACATGAGCGACCAGACCGCCTCCGCCCTCATGACCCCACGCACACAGATCGCGTGGATCGACCTCGCCGAGTCCCGCGCCGAGCAGCTGCGTGTCATCCGAGGGGCAGAGCACGAGGTATTCCCCGTCGCGTACGAGAACCTCGACGACTTCCGCGGCGTCGTCTACGCAAAAGAGCTCCTCGATGCCGTCTTGGGCGGCGCAGAGATCGACATCGCAGACTACATCCGGAGGCCCCTCTTCGTCCCGCGCACGATGGAGGGGCTGCGTGTCCTCGAAAAATTCCGCACGGGCGCGATTCACGAGGCGGTCGTCCTCGACGAGTACGGCGGTGTCGTCGGCTTTATCACCATGGGTGACATCGTGGACGAGATCATCGGCAGCGCGGACGAGGA
>CALALM010000078.1 GCA_937925565.1 uncultured Centipeda sp. | reverse complement strand
GTGCCTGCTGTTTTCTGTCTGTTTGTCTCGATTCTTTTTGTAGAGGAGGTCGTCGTTTGTGAGTTCGAGAAACAGCTGCTGATCGATATAGTTATACAGGGTCTTGACACAAATGCGGACATCATAGCTCCAGCCGCGTTGACAGAGCTCACCGATAACTGCCGCAGGAGACCATTTTTCTGTTTTGATCTTATGTTCAATGTGTCGAGCAAGCGCGTGGTCTTTATCGATTTTCAGCCCCCGCCCTTTACGAGCAGCGTTTTCCTCGTGTCGTCTTTGTGCTGCATCGGCAAGATACACCCACTGCACCTGCAGGTCTCCGCAGGTCTTGATATTCTTTGTCGCAGGTTTGAGCTGTGCTGTCATTCCAAGACGCCGCTCCCTCTCAATCGTACGCTTGGAGCAGCCAATGTACGCGGCGATTTCCTGCGGCTTCAACCCGGCCTGGAAATAGGCTTCGATTTTGTACCGATCCCGCTCCGTCGGCTGTTTCCATTTCCCTGTTTTTGTAGTACAATGATTCTGTTCCATTTTGCAGTCTCACTTTCAGTTTCTTTTTGTGTTGTGACTAAAAGTTTAACTGAACCGTTTGCAAAATGGAACTTTTTGCGTCAATTTATTTTACAACTTACACATTTATCATGACATGAAAAGGGAGCGGTTATACGAAGTATCATCTTCGCACAACTGCCCCTTTTCCGTTTTATATTTATCTCAGCCGCGCGTCTTGCCGCCCGCCACATTATATGTGACGCCGTGGATATAGGAGGCGCGCTCGGAGGCGAGGTAGACGACGAGATCGGCGACCTCGGAGAGCTTGCCGCTGCGTCCGAGCGGGGTGGTCTTCGTGCTTGCGTATCCCTTGCGCAGGTCATCGACGGTGATGCCGCGCGTGTAGGCAAGGGCCTCCTCATAGGCAAGGGTACGAAGCCCTGTCGCCTCAAGGATGCCAGGTGCGACGCCGATGACGCGCACGCCGTACTTACCGAACTCCTTCGCCCACGAGCGCGTGAAGGAGTTGACGGCGTTCTTGGTCGCTGCGTAGATGCTCTGTCCCTCGGAGCCCTCGATGCCGCTCTCGGAACTCATGTTGATGA
>CALALM010000077.1 GCA_937925565.1 uncultured Centipeda sp. | reverse complement strand
CTGATCGACGACTTAGTGACGAAGGGTGTCGATGAGCCGTATCGCATGTTCACCTCTCGTGCGGAGTACCGAATCCTGTTGCGTCAGGATAATGCAGATATGCGTCTGACAGAGCGTGCCTATCGTTTAGGTTTGGCAGACGACTACCGCTACCGATCATTCTTGAGTAAGAAGCAAGCGTGCGAGGAAGTGACAAACTTCATTCGATCTTTCTCTGTCACGCCCGAACGGGTGAATGATTTACTCCTGCGTTTGGGCACGTCGCCGCTGGAGCATGCATGCAAGTTGGTCGATGTATTGTCTCGCCCGCAGGTCAAATTCATAGACGCCATGAATGGCATATTTGAGTTCAGAGAAATCATTGACGCCATTTCTGCGAATTATAGAAATGAAGTTTTGGAGGCTGTGGAGATCAATGTAAAGTATGGGGGCTACATCAAACGCGAGCGATTAGTGGCCGATAAAATCTCTCGACTTGAAAATATACGGATCAAGGGGCGTTTCGATTATGCGTCCATACAATCACTCACCATTGAGGCACGACAGAAGCTCGCCCGGATAAATCCAGAAACACTTGCTCAGGCAGGGCGAATCCCAGGTGTTTCACCGAATGACATCAATGTGTTGCTTGTATTACTCGGTCGGTGAAACCCTGATTTGTTTCACGTGAAACAGGAAACATGGACTATGAACGATCGATTGAATTACATCACATCCCTACTCTCCACTATACCTGAGAAGCCCGGATGCTATCAGTATTACGACGCGAAAGGGACGGTGATCTATGTGGGTAAGGCTAAGAATCTACGCAAGCGTATCTCCTCGTACTTCCAAAAGGAGCACGAGAACAGGAAGACGCGCGTGTTGGTGAAGCAGATCTACGACCTTCGATACATCGTTGTCGATTCGGAGGCGGATGCATTACTGTTAGAGAATAATCTAATCAAGCAGTATCGTCCGCGATACAATGTATTATTGAAGGACGATAAGACGTATCCTTCGATCGTCATCAAGAACGAGCCCTTCCCGCGCATCTTCCAAACGCGCAACATTATCCGCGATGGCTCGCTGTATTACGGTCCCTATTCATCTGTGCATTTTATCCGCACACTATTACACCTGATCAAAGAGCTTTACCCTATTCGTAATTGTAAACATGCACTGACGCCCGAGGCAATCCACGCAGGTAAGTATAAGGTCTGCTTGCAGTACCATATCAAGCGTTGTAAGGCGCCATGTGTGGGGATGCAGTTGGCGGAGGAATACAACAGGAACATCTCCGATATCAAGGAGATTCTGAAGGGAAACAGCTCGAAGGTGAGTGAACTGTTGCTCGAGCGAATGAAGACGCTTGC
>CALALM010000076.1 GCA_937925565.1 uncultured Centipeda sp. | reverse complement strand
GGATATGGTCACGCTGACATATGCGCCTGCACGGAGCACTTCGGTTGCCGCATACGAGGAAGAACCCGGCTGAATACCTACCCCCTCCGGCGCTTGCCGAGGGGGGATGGCTATCGCGTGAGGATGGAAGGGATAACGATGTGGAGAAAGATATTTGGCGGCAGAAAACGGGGGACTGCTGACGCAGAGGAAGATCTTCCGCCCGTCCTCGGGCTTGACCGTGCAAGTATGCCGCGCCATATTGCCATCGTCATGGATGGAAATGGTCGCTGGGCGAAGGCACAGGGGCATTCACGTTCAGCGGGACATGAGGCGGGAGCCCGCACGCTCAAGCGTATTGTGCGTGCGGCGTCGGATATGGGCATCGAGGTGCTGACCGTCTATGCATTTTCTACGGAGAACTGGAAGCGTCCGCACCGTGAGGTTGACTTCCTGCTGAATCTCTTTGATTCCTTTCTGGCGAAAGAAATTGAGGAGATCCATGCGCAGAATGTGCGTATGCGCTTCCTTGGACGTCGTGACCGCTTTACGGACCGTTTTCTTCGACGAATGGAAGATACGGAGGAGCGGACCGGGCACAATACGGGTATGCGTTTTAATCTCGCGGCGAACTATGGCAGTCAGGATGAGATCCTGCGCGCCGTGCGTGCGATTTCTGTACGTGTGGCGGCGGGGGAGATTGCGCCCGAGGAGATCGACGAGGAACTCTTTTCGCATGCGCTTGATACGGCAGGAGATCCACCGGTCGATCTCTTCATTCGCACGAGTGGTGATCTGCGCCTGAGCAACTTCCTCCTCTGGCAGTCGGCGTATGCGGAGCTCTACTTCACAGATACGCATTGGCCGGATTTCACGCCGGAGGAGCTGGGGCACGCGATTGAGGACTTCGCAGGACGCAGCCGTCGCTTTGGCGGGCTCTCCGCGGAAGAATAATAGGAGGCAGTCTTTGATTTTACGCATTATTTCGGGGATTCTTGGCATTGGCATTTCCGCTTATGTCATTCAGCGGGGAGGAACGGTGTTTGTCGTCGCTGTGACGATTATAGCTTTGCTTGCATGGTTTGAATATACACGCGCCTTTTCACATCGTGGTGGTAACCCTACATTCTTTTCGGGCTTGCTTGGTATTGGCGGAATACTGTACAGTGCTTTTCTGGGGCGCGTTGACATGATCTTGCTTGCTGTCGTAGGGGCGATTTTGCTTGTCCTTTTGAATTTGGTGCTTTTGAACGGCAGTGTGTCTGTGCCGGATGCGGGCATCTCTATGGCGGGCATCTGCTACATTGGTCTGCCGTTTTCCTATCTCATCATGCTGCGTTTTCTCTCAGGTGATACATATGTTACGCCGATTGAGACGTTTGACCTCGGGACGGCGATGGTTTGGGTCATGTTCATTGGGACATGGTCGAGCGACAGTTTTGCCTATTTTACGGGGCGTGCGTTTGGCTCTCATAAACTGGCTCCCAATATCAGTCCCAATAAGACCATTGAGGGATTTCTGGGCGGTTTTTTTGGCACCATAGCTGCTCTTGTAGGGCTTGGTTATGTTCTGCATATGCCGCTTGGACAGATGGCTGTGCTCGGCGCAACGATTGCTGTGCTCGGTACATTCGGTGACCTCGTGGAGTCCATGATGAAGCGCTATGCAAGAGTTAAGGATTCGGGGGTCATCATTCCAGGACATGGCGGAATCTGGGATCGTTTTGACAGTATGCTTTTTACAGCACCGCTCGTCTACTATTATACGATTTACTTTGTACTGCGCTAAAACAGGAATTATAAAGGAGCTTGAATGTTAGAAAAGATTCTTGCAACGGTTTTTGTCTTTGGACTCCTCGTTTTCGTGCATGAGCTTGGACATTTCATTACGGCGAAGCTTACGGGCATGCGCGTGGATGAGTTCGCGATCGGCTTTGGTCCGCGCATCGTCCGCTTCCGCTATGGCGAGACGGTCTATTCGATCCGCATCGTTCCGCTTGGCGGCTTCAACGACATTGCAGGCATGGCAGCGGATGATAATGATGCGGGTGACCGCGGCTACTGCCGCAAACCGATTCTCTCGCGCATGATTGTGATCCTTGCGGGCTCGGCGATGAACTTTATCCTGCCCGTCGTGCTCTTCTTCGGCATCTTCTTCTTTGCCGGGGTACAGACGCCGAACCCCGCGCCCGTGCTCGGCACAGTGCTCGCGGATAACCCCGCGGCACAGGCGGGGCTTCAGGCAAATGACCGTATCCTTGCGATTGACGGGCAGCCCATTGAAACGTGGCAGGAGATGGTGGATGCCATCCGTTCGAACCATGGGACTGTCCCGATGACCATGCAGGTAGATCGCGCGGGACGGGAACTGACGGTCAGCGTGACACCGCATTATGATGCGGCGCACGATCGCGGTGTCATCGGCATTGTGAACGCGTATGAGAGCACATACCCGGGATTCTTCCAGTCGATCTCCATGGCGTTCGAGCGGACGGCGATGATCATTGTCATGATGCTTGACGCGCTTTATCGCATCATTCTCGAACTCTCCGGTTCAGAGCTCGCGGGGCCGATCGGTGTGGCGCAGATGGCGGGCGAGGTTGCGGAGATGGGCATGGTACCGCTTCTGAACTTTGCTGCGCTTCTCAGTCTCAACCTCGCGATCATCAACCTCCTGCCGGTGCCGGCACTGGACGGCGGGCATTTCCTGACACTCTGTGTCGAAGCGGTGCGCGGTAAGCCGCTCAGCCCGAAGGTCATGCACTACATCCAGAACGCGGGCGTGGGGCTCATTGTGCTGCTCATGCTGCTTGCGATGAAGAATGACGTTGTACGTATCTTTGCAGGAGGTTGACCTTCGCTATGGCAAGCTATGAACGTCGCAGAACGCGGCAGATTCACATAGGAAATATCCCCATCGGGGGCGGCGCTCCGATCTCGGTGCAGTCCATGTGCAATACGAAGACAACGGACACGGAGGCGACGGTGCAGCAGATTCGTGAGCTTGCAGCGGCAGGCTGCGACATCGTGCGCGTCGCCGTGCCTGACATGGAGGCAGCGAAGAATCTCGGCAATATCGTGCAGCAGGTAAAGACGCCGCTCGTTGCAGACATCCACTTTGACTACAAGCTCGCACTTGAGGCGATGGCGCAGGGCGTCGCGGCACTGCGCATCAATCCCGGCAACATCGGTGGGACGGAGCGCGTGAAGAAGGTGGTTGCGGCAGCGCGCGAGGGCAGTATCCCGATCCGCATCGGAGTCAACGCCGGATCGCTCGATCATAAAATCCTGACGAAATACGGCGGAGTAACGGCAGAAGCATTGGTCGAATCCGCGATGGAGCATGTACGCGTGCTTGAGGAGCAGGGCTTCTACGATATGAAGATCTCGCTCAAGGCGCATGATGTGCCGCTGACGCTTGCGGCATACCGTCTCATGAGCGAGCGCGTCGACTATCCGCTCCACCTCGGCATCACGGAGGCGGGCACGGCGGGAACGGGGATCATCAAGTCCTCGGTCGGCGTCGGGGCACTGCTTGCGGAGGGCATCGGCGATACGATTCGCATTTCTCTCACGGGCGATCCCGTGGTCGAGGTGCGCACGGCAAATGAAATACTCAAGGCACTTGGGCTCAAGGAATACGGTCCGACGCTCGTCGCTTGTCCGACGTGCGGGCGCACAAGCATCAACCTTGTGGAGATCGCGGAGAAGGTCGAGGAGCGTCTGCGCGGGATGGAGGACCCCATCGAGGTCGCTGTGATGGGCTGCGTTGTGAACGGTCCCGGCGAAGCGCGCGGCGCGGATGTCGGCATCGCCGGCGGGAACGGTGAGGGACTGATCTTCCGCAAGGGCGAGGTCATCCGTAAGGTAAAGGAAGAAGAACTGCTCCCCGAACTGTTTCGTGAGATTGATGCAATATTGGAGGAACGCAAAACGTCATGAGAGCAACGAATCTGTACGCGCCCACACTCAGGAATACGCCTGCGGAGGCGGAGATCACAAGCCATCAGCTCATGTACCGTGCAGGGCTCATCCGCAAGTCTGCGGGCGGCATGTATACGTATCTGCCGCTCGCGTGGCGTACGATCCGCAAGATTGAGCAGATCATCCGTGAGGAGATGGATGCGGCGGGTGGACAGGAGATCATGATGCCGATCCTGCAGCCGTCCGAGCTCTGGGAGGAGAGCGGACGCTGGGGCGCATACGGTGCGGAGATGATCCGCGTGAAGGATCGCCATGATCGTGAGTTCTGCATGGGTCCGACGCACGAGGAGATGATTACGGCACTCGTGCGCGATGAACTGCGCTCGTACAAGCAGCTGCCCGTCATGCTCTATCAGATTCAGGACAAGTTCCGCGACGAGCGCCGTCCGCGCTTCGGCGTCATGCGCAGCCGCGAGTTTATCATGAAAGACCTTTATTCTTTCGATAAGGATGTCGAGGGGATGAACGAGTCCTACCGAAAGATGTACGTCGCGTATTCCAACATCTTCACACGCTGCGGTCTGAACTTCCGCGCGGTGGAGGCGGATAGCGGCGCGATCGGCGGCGGGCACTCCGAGGAGTTTACCGTCCTCGCGCCCGAGGGCGAGTCGCGCATTGCGTGCTGCGATGCGTGCTGCTACGCGGCGAGCGATGAGAAGGCGGCGCTGCGCCCGATCGATGCGCCCGAAGAGGCGGAACTGCCGCTTGAGAAGGTGGCGACGCCCGGCACGCATACGATTGCCCTGCTCGCAGAGTATCTCAAGGTTCCCGTGGAAAAGACGATCAAGGCGGTTGCCTATCAGGCGGAGGACGATACCCTCATCCTCGCA
>CALALM010000075.1 GCA_937925565.1 uncultured Centipeda sp. | reverse complement strand
CCGCATAGAGGTAGATGAACGGATAGAGCTTGAGCGTCAGGACGAGCAGGATGCCCGTGAACCCGTAAATTGACGGGAACTCATACTGAAACGTATTTTGAAGCCACTGCGTCAGGATGCCGCTGCGTCCGCCGATGAGGATCCACGAGTACGCGCCGATAAACGGCGGCGAGAGGAGCGAGATGATAATGCAGATCTCAAGTGCGCTCTTCCCACGCACACGATAGAGCGTCATGAAGTACGCGAGCGCCGTGCCGATCACGATTGCGAGCACGGTCACGCATGCCGTCACGCTGAAGCTGTTGATCATCGACTGGTAATAGTATTTCCGCTCAAAGAAATGCGTGAAATGCGCGAGCGTGAACTCCCCCGTCACGGCGTCCTGAAACGCCGAGGCAAAGAGCGAGAAGAGCGGATAGATGAGAAAGAGTCCGAAGACCGCAATGGAGAGAAGCGTGATGCCCGTCCAGAAATCCCAACGCAGATTCTTACTCATAGCGCACCACATCCTTCAGGATATTACGCGAACCATCTGCCGTGAAGATATTCACCTTCCATGCGTTCGGGCGTAGATACACTGTGTCCCCGACCTCAAGATGCTGCGTCGCATGACCGAGATCCTGTGAGAACTCGAGCGATGCCTGATGCGGCAGAATCATTTTCTCATCGAAGTCGAGACTGTAGTTGATGTATTTGCCGAGGAAGACCTTCGTCTTCACCTTGCACGGCAGACCGTCGTCCTGAATCGAAAGCTCCTCGGGACGCACGGAGATCACGACATCCATGCCGTCCTCCGCCTCCTCGCCAAGGTTCGCCATCATCATTTCATAGCCGTTTCGGAAGACGACAGCCGCCTCTCCGCCCGATTTTTTCACGCAGCCGTAGAAAAGGTTCGAGTGTCCGATAAATGTCGAAACAAAGATATTCCACGGACGTTCGTAGATCGTCTGCGGCTGCGCCGTCTGCTGGATCTCGCCCTTGTTCATGACTGCGATGCGGTCGGAGATCGAGAGCGCCTCCTCCTGATCGTGGGTAACATAGACCGTTGTGATGCCGACCTTCTTCTGCACCTCGCGGATCGCGGAGCGCATCTCGATGCGCAGTTTCGCGTCGAGGTTCGAGAGAGGTTCGTCCATCAGCAGCACACTCGGATGAATGACAATCGCACGCGCGAGTGCGACGCGCTGCTGCTGACCGCCCGAGAGGCGTTCGGGCAGACGATCCTGATAGTCCGTAATCTGCACGACATCGAGAATGCGGTCAACCTTCTCCTTCATCTCC
>CALALM010000074.1 GCA_937925565.1 uncultured Centipeda sp. | reverse complement strand
CGGACATCGAGAACTATCCGGGCTTCGAGCGCGTGAGCGGAATGGAGCTGATCGGTACACTGGAAAAGCAGGTGATGAATTTCGGTGCGGAAATCGACGAGTTTGACCGCATCGAGCGCGTTGATCTGAAGTCGATGCCAAAGATCGTCGAGACGGAGACGTACATCTATGAAACGCCCGTGATCATCATCGCCTCGGGCATGAACCGGCGCAAGCTGCCGCTGCCGCAGGAGCCGCATTACTTCAATCGCGGGGTGCACTACTGCGAGCTGTGCGACGGGCACACGTATCAGGACAAGGTGATCTCGGTGATGGGCGGCGGCAACGCGGCGGTCGATGCGGCAAACTTCCTCACGAAGTACGCAAGCCACCTCTATCTCATCCATCGCTCACAGCTGCGCGCGGACAAGAGCTCACAGGATGTGCTCTATGCGAATCCGAAGGTGACGGTCATGCTTGAGACGGAAATCACTCATCTGAACGGCGAGGATCGGCTCACATCCGTCGACCTTCTGCACAAGGACACGGGCAAGACGGAGACGCTGCCTGTGGACAGCATCTTTGTCAACATCGGCGTGCTCCCGAATACCGACCTCTTTGTTGGGCAGATTGCGCTGACGGAGACGGGCTACATCGCGGCGAATGAGAACTGCCGCACGGAGATCCCGGGCGTCTTTGTCGCGGGCGATATCCGCGTCAAGGAGATTCACCAGCTCACGACCGCCGCAGCCGACGGAACGACCGCCGCACTCCACGCGGAAAAGTATCTGGCAAGTTTGAAGAAGTAATGAGGGGCGCCCCCTCCACCATGCGCAGTGATCCGATAGGGGCGTTCAGAAGTAACGAACTATTCGATACAAACGATAAGGAGGACATTCCCATGATTCAGGTTTTTTCGTTCGACGCGTGCCCGTGGTGCACGAAGGCAAAAAAATATCTCGACAAGAAGGGTGTCGCCTACACGGTGCGCGACATCGAAAAGGAGCCCGCCGCCTACGATGATCTCATCAAACTCACGGGCGAGGGCGCATGCCCCGTCATCCTCGCCGAGAGCGGCGAGTACGTGCGCGGCTTCGATCAGCCCGCGATCGACAAGCTGATCGGTGCCTAAGGGGGGCTTCCTATGGTAAAGGTCTACTCTATCACAGTCTGTCCGTGGTGCGTTAAGGTGAAGAAGTACCTCAAATACCGCGGCATCCCCTACGAGGAATACAACATCGAGAAGGACGAAGCGGCGCGTGAAGAGTGCCGCCGCCTCTCGGGCGATACGATCGTCCCCGTCACCACAGCGGATGGCGTGGACTTCGCTCTCAGCTACGACCGCGAGAAGCTGGACAAAATTCTCGGGATTACAGCATAGCAAACAAAGAAAGCACGGATAAATTCAGCGTTTTTCCAAAAGATTGTTCCGGGCGCAGAATTTTGCGCCCTTTTTTTCGCGTTTCTGCTTGCCAAAATTTTTGAATCGGATTAAAATAACAGTGCAAGGACGTTTCTTTTGTCTGGGCACAGAAAGGATGATTGTGCCCCAATGCAAGGAGGTTTTGATATGACCGGATTACCGCTTATCCTCGCCTTTTGGGTGGCAATTGTCATTATGATCGTCATGATCTCAAAGCTGCGCATTCACCCGTTCATCTCGATCATGCTGGTCGCGCTCGCGCTTGGGCTTGCCGCCGGCATTCCGCTCATCGACCACAAGCTCGCAGACGGTACGGTACAGTATGGTCTGGCGACGGTCATCGGACAG
>CALALM010000073.1 GCA_937925565.1 uncultured Centipeda sp. | reverse complement strand
CCGACACGGGCAGCGGGGATTCTTCCTCGCTGCCTTTTGGCAAGAAAGGAATCGACATGAATACGATTTCCATCGACATAGAAACATTTTCCGATGTAGATATTTCCAAATGCGACTCTTACAAATATGCCGAGTCGCCAAATTTTGAGATACTGCTCTTTGCCTACGCCATTGACGGCGGCGAAGTGCAGATCGTCGACCTCGTGGGTGGGGAGCAAATTCCGCAGGAGATTTTGGAGGCGCTGACCGACAACAGCGTCATCAAGTGGGCATTCAATGCCAACTTTGAGCGTATCTGCCTGTCACGTTACTTATCAGACCAAGGCTTTCTGCGTACTGCCTTCCTCAGCCCCGAAAGCTGGCGATGCACGATGGTTTGGGCAGCGTACATGGGGCTTCCTCTGTCCCTTGCCGCTGTAGGCAGTGTGTTGGGGTTGGAAGAGCAGAAAATGACAGAGGGTAAGGCGCTCATCCGCTTCTTCTGTTCGCCCTGCGCAGCCACCAAAACGAACGGCGGCAGGATACGCAATCTTCCCTGCCATGATCCAGACAAGTGGGCAATATTCAAGGCGTACAACAAGCGTGATGTCGAGGTCGAGATGGCAATCCAGAATCGGCTTTCCAAGTTCCCCGTTCCGGATTTCCTTTGGGATGAATATCATCTTGACCAAGAAATCAACGATCACGGCATTCGCATTGATATGGAACTGGTGGATAACGCCATCGCTGTCGATGCCCGCTCTCGCGAGGAACTGACCGAGCGAATGAAACGACTCACAGGACTGGACAATCCCAACTCCGTACAGCAAATGAAGGGATGGCTCTCTCAGCATGGCGTGGAGACGGATTCTCTTGACAAGAAGGCTGTACTGGAACTGTTGAAGAATGCGCCGCCGAAACTTAGCGAGGCGCTGTCCTTGCGGCAGCAGCTTGCCAAGTCCTCCGTGAAGAAATATATCGCAATGAAGAATGTTGCCTGCGCAGACCATCGTGCCAGAGGGACGTTCAGATTCTACGGCGCGAACCGCACCGGGCGATTTTCCAGTAAGAACATTCAATTACAAAATCTTCCACAAAACCATCTCGCTGACATCGAGTATGCCCGCGCCCTTGTGCGGCAGGGAAATTATGCGGCATTGGAAATGCTCTACGACTCTGTTCCCGATGTTTTGTCGCAGCTGATCCGTACTGCCTTTATCCCCAAGGAGGGCAGGAAGTTCATCGTTGCGGATTTCTCTGCCATCGAAGCACGGGTGCTGTCATGGCTTGCAAAGGAGCGATGGCGCATGGATGTTTTTGAGGGTAACGGCGACATCTACTGCGCCACAGCGGGCAGAATGTTCCACTGCAACGTGGTCAAGCATGGCGAGAACGGGCATCTTCGGCAAAAAGGGAAACAGGCAGAACTGGCGTGTATCGCTGAGGGACAGCTTGTCCTTACGAATGAAGGACTTGTCCCTATTGAGTATGTCCGTGCGGAGCATTTGCTCTGGGACGGAGAAAGCTGGGTCAGCCATGATGGTGTCATTTTCAAAGGCGAACGGGAGGTAATTACCTATGAAGGTCTTACAGCAACCCTGGATCATCTCGTCTGGGTTCAGGGGAAATCGCAGCCGATACAGTTTGGAGATGCCGCCTCCTGCGGCGCACATCTCGTACAAACAGGAGATGGTGGGACGGCAATTCGGCTGGGTGAGAATCATCAGCCCGGAAAAGAGATGGAATGCGGCAATGAATCATTGCTACGTTCTGACAAAATGTACGGGATGCGGTGCAATCCAGTGGCAGTACTTGGACAATCTTCGCAGCGGGAAATCGAAGGGCTGCCAGAGCTGTTCGCAACCGAGACAGATTCCATCTTGGTTGGACAGACGACTCACAGCAGCAAAACAACGCTGCGAGAACCCGAACGACAGGGCGTACCCTCTGTATGGAGGGCGAGGGATCAAGTTCGATTTTCCGAGTGTGACGGAGGCAGGTCTGTATCTCATAAAAACATTCGGTCTGCCCTCACGCTCGATGGAACTGGATCGCATCGATACGAACGGAAATTACACCAAAGGGAATCTACGCTTTGTACCCAGAGCGCAAAATCAAGCAAACCGCAGAATTACGGTTTTGTCGGAGTTTCATCAGGAGTATTGGCCTTATTGCCGCGCTGTGGTAACGAGAAAACTGTCCGCAGGAATGACTCGTTCGGAGATTATCAAAGCTGCGGAGACAGCTGTCAGCGAGAAAAGGAAGAATTGGCGTATCATCAGCGCACGGCTCGACTTTATGACATCAGAAATGCCGGAAAGCATCACCGTTTTACCGTATCGGGAAAATTAGTCCACAACTGCGGCTACGGCGGATCCGTCGGTGCGCTGAAAGCGTTCGGCGCATTGGAGTCCGGGATGAAGGAAGAGGAGCTGAAGCCGCTCGTGGATGCTTGGCGTGCAGCAAATCTGAGCATAGTGGATTTCTGGTGGGCTGTGGATCGTGCCGCAAAGGACTGCATCAAGGAACGCAGCACAAAAATCACGCACGGTATCCGGTTCATCTATCAGGGCAGCATGATGTTCATCGAACTACCGAGTGGCAGACGGCTTTCCTATGTGAAGCCGCGCATTGGAGAGAATCAGTTCGGCGGCGAATCCATCACCTACATGGGGCTGGATCTCTCGAAAAAATGGGCAAGAATCGAATCCTACGGTCCGAAACTCGTGGAGAATATCACGCAGGCCATCAGCCGTGACCTCCTCTGCTACGCCATGCAGACGTTGCAAAGCATGGAGATTGTCGCTCACGTCCATGACGAAATCATTATCGAATGTGATGAGCGCGTCTCCCTTTCTGCTGTTTGTGAGCAGATGGCGAGAACCCCTCCTTGGGCAGAGGGGCTTCTGCTCCACGCCGACGGTTTCGAGTGCACATTCTATCAGAAAGACTAATGTCCATCCTCTCAGAAAATTGGGAGGATTTTTGGTGACCAAAACCTCCCTGTTCGTCCTCTTACTGATGAGAGGAACTAATCAGTTTTCAAAGGGAGGAAATCTTATGTTCTATGTTAAGGAAAACATCAATGACGCTCTGGAGGTCACGGTGGAAATCAACGATGAGAATGTCTTTTGCCATTGTCCGCGCTGCGGAGCGGAAGTGCCTGTCGACCTCAACGAGTTTTTCGGCGATGCGGAGTTCGACCTCTTCGGTACGGCGATCTGCTGCACG
>CALALM010000072.1 GCA_937925565.1 uncultured Centipeda sp. | reverse complement strand
CTTTTTCCCGGGGACGTGGGGACTGGGGCTGATCGGTCCTGTGGACGCGGCGGACGAAGACGACCTTGCCGCAAGCATTGCACGGGTCGGGGCGGGGATGACGACACCCGTGCTCGTCAAAACCTTCGTACACAAGATCAATCCCGCGATCAACGCGCTGAAAGCACGCGGCATCCGGCTGAGGACGGCGGAAAAATCCGATGAAAAAGAGTTTATCCCCTGTTTTGACCACAAGCGGCGAAATTGGAACGGTCTGGAAGCCGCCCGTATGCGTGCCGTCTTCCAAAAGGAGCTGTCGGAATACGGGGTGCGGCTCTGCCCCCATCATGAGGCATTGGAACTCGTTCAGCGCAGCGGACGCGTGTGCGGCGCAGTGTTCGCGGCGAAGAACCGCCTCCTCGCCATCCGCAGCAAGGCGGTCGTCCTCGCCACGGGTGGCTACAGCGGGCTGTTTCAGAACTGCCTCACGACCGCCGATGTCACGGGGACGGGACATGCCTTGGCACTGCGGGCGGGGGCGCGGCTCATCAATATGGAGTTCATGCAGATGATGCCGGGCTTCCTCTCCCCTGCGCCAAAGACTGTATTCAATGAAAAGACCTTTCGTTTTGCCACCTTCCGCGACGCGGACGGGAACGACATCTTGGCGCATCTGTCGAACCGCGCCGCACTGCTGGCGCAGCGATCCACGCACGGCCCGTTTACCTCTGCGGGCGCGGATCGCGCGGTCGACTTCGCCATTGCACGCGCGGAGCAAAGCGGCGGGGCGTATGTGAGCTATTCGGACGAGATGAAGCAAAATCCGCCTGAGTTTATCGCGACCTATTTCGACTGGCTGCACGAGAAAAAGGGGCTGACCCCGAACGATCCCGTGCGAATTGGGATGTACGCCCATGCAGCGAACGGCGGCATCGTGATCGACAGCGATGCCGCAACGGATGTCCCCGGCCTTTATGCCTGCGGCGAAGTGACCGGCGGGATGCACGGGGCGGATCGGATCGGCGGGCTGTCCAGTGCAAACGGGCTGGTGTTCGGAGAGATCGCGGGCAAATCCGCCGCCACGGAGGCGCGCGGCACAATGGCAGCGGACGATGAGATCCTCCTGCGCGCGCGCAGCATCCCCGACGCACACGCCATACACAGCCGTCTCCGCAGCCTGATGACAGAGAACGCCATGATCGCACGCAGCGCGGAGGGGCTGACGCGGGCGATCCGCTTCTGCACGGACGCACTGGAGGAAATGGAGCGTAATGCCCCCGCGACAGCTGCAGCGGATGTCGCCGCAGCCCTCCGCTTGTCCGCTCAGCTGCGGACGGCGACGGCAGTTCTGACAGCAGCTCTGCTCCGACGGGAAAGCAGGGGCGCACACTACCGCACGGATCACCCCGACACACTGAAATCGGAGGAAAAGAGGATCATCGTTACCGAAACGAACGGCGCGATCACGGCGCGGCACGAAAGTTCCGAAGAACGCATGAACAATATGAAAAATATTTGAATTTTATCATCAAACATGCTATCATCCCCTTGTGAAAATAGAAAATATTTTAAGGAATCACTGATAAAATGAA
>CALALM010000071.1 GCA_937925565.1 uncultured Centipeda sp. | reverse complement strand
AATACCTGCGGATTCCAAACGCGCTTCGCTTGAACGAATAAAATCCGCAGGGGGCAGAACGTGCCCTCTCTTCCGCTTGCTCCACTAGGGTTTGCTACGGAGTATTGCACAGCTGCGATAGGTTTACATTCATTTGCCTGGGATGTATGCCGCAGTTACATCAAACAATCGTCTTCAGTAGCGCAAGTGCCTCTTCGCGTGTGGCGAGGTTCTCGGAGAATGCGGAGGCGGAGCCGGTCGCAACGCCCATGTAGAACGCGCGGTCATAGCTGCCGTCCGACTCCATAAATCCCGCGAGGAAGCCCGCGACCATCGAGTCACCCGCGCCCACAGAATTGACGAGCCTGCCCTTCGGTGCGGCGGAGCGGTAGAATACGCCCTCTGCCGTCAGCAGGATCGCACCGTCGCCCGCCATCGAGATGAGCACGTTCGTTGCGCCCTCTTCTTGCAGTCTCTTCGCATGGTAGACGATCTCGTCATCCGTTTTCAGCTCTACGCCAAACATCTCGCCGAGCTCGTGATTGTTCGGTTTGATGAGGAACGGACGGTACTTCAGCACGCGTCGCAGCAGGTTTTTCGTCGCGTCGACCACGATGCGGATGCCGCGCCCCGCGAGGTGTTCCATGATGCGCTCGTAGATGTCGTCGGGCAGCGTGTTCGGAATCGATCCCGCGAGGACAAGCGTGTCGCCGCTTTGCAGGCGGTCGAGCCTGTCAAACAGGGCGTGCTGCGCCGTCTCGGTGATGACGGGTCCCTGCCCGTTGATCTCGGTCTCGCTTCCCGCCTTGATCTTGACGTTGATGCGCGAGAAGCCGTCATCCAGACGCACGAAATCGTCTTTGACACCGAACGCGTGCAGCATCTGCTGCATCGCAACGCCCGTAAACCCCGCAAGGAAGCCGAGTGCCGTTGAGTCGTGCCCGAGATTTTTCAGCACGATGGAAACGTTGATGCCTTTGCCCCCCGGCAGGATCTGCTCATAGTTCACGCGGTTGATCTCGCCCACAGTGAGATCCTCCAATCGGACGATGTAGTCAATCGACGGATTGAAGGTAACGGTGTAGATCATGCAATATCCCTCCCTAAAATTTCTTCAGTGACAATATCCCCATTAAAACTATCATATCTTGTAGGCGTGGCAAAGTCAAGGAATCCCGTCGCATAACGCGCACTTGTCAGCGCTTTTCCTTTCCTCTATAATAAGAGCAGAGTTTATATTGGAACAGGGGAGTATGTATGACCGCAGAAATGGATACGATGGAACAGGGGAGCGTGCAGGCGGAGGCAAAGCCGAAGAAGGCGGCAGCTCCCAAGGGGATCATGTTCTACATCAAGAAGGGACTGCGTCTGATCCTCGGCGCACTTATTACCGCCGTGGGACTCGATCTCTTCCTCATCCCGAACAACGTCATCGACGGGGGTGTGGTCGGTCTTTCGATCATGTCACAGACAATCACCGGCATGGGGCTCGGTGTATTCCTCGTGCTCTACAACATTCCGTTCGTCTACATGGGGTACAAGCAGATCGGCAAGAGCTTTGCGCTTTCGACCATCTTTGCCATCATCATGCTCTCGATCTGGTCCGGGGTGCTCCACGACGTGCCGCAGGTGACGAACGATCCCTTCCTTGCCGCGATCTTCGGCGGTGTCGTCACGGGTCTTGGCGTCGGCATCGTCATGCGCACGGGCGGCTGCTTCGACGGGACGGAGATCGTCGCCATCATCATGGACGCACGCACGCAGTTCTCCGTCGGCGAGGTCGTTATGTTCATCAACCTCTTCATCCTCTCCACGGCGGGACTCCTCTACGGCTGGGACAAGGCAATGTACTCGCTCTTTGCGTACTTCGTCATCGCGAAGATGATCGACGTGGTGCTGAAAGGTCTCGACGAGTCGTATGCCGTCATGATCGTCACGAGTGAGCACGAGGAGATGACCGCTGCACTCAATGAACGACTTGGGCGCGGCGTGACCCTTCTGCACGGCGCGGGCGGCTACACGGGCGACCCAAAGGAGATTCTCTACTGCGTCGTCACGCGTCTCGAGCTCGATAAACTCAAGGAGATCGTGCTTGACAAGGACGAACGCGCCTTCGTCACGATCAATGCCGTACACGACATCGTGGGCGGACGGTTCAAGAAAAAGGCAATCCATTAAAAAGCACAGGCTGCTGCAAAACATTCGGCAGCCTGTGCTTTTCTGCTACATCTTCTCGCCCGTCGGAACGATCAGGCGCACGTTGTTCTTCTCGAAATACCGTATGTAGTCTTCCGGCGGCATCTCGTTCGTGACAAGGCAGTCCAGATCCCTCAGGGGTGTGTAGCTCATGAGTGTCGCCATGTTGAATTTGGAGTCGTCCACCAGCAGGATGTGGGGACAGGGTTTTTCCATCAGGCACTGTTTGATCTCGCATTCGAGCGGTGAGGTGTTCGTTGCGCCGTGTTCGAGCGATATGCCCGTGCTCGCGAGAAATGCCTTTGTGACGTTGTAGCGATGCAGGCACTCGATGACCTGCGGTCCCACAAACGCCTTGGACGGTGCGTAGAATGTGCCGCCTGTGGAGATGACGTTCAGGTGGCTGTAAGTGACCGCCATGTTGATGACGTGGACGCTTGCGGTGACGATGGTGAGCCCCTGCTTTTCGAGCAGATAGGGAACCATGTGCATCGTGGTCGTTCCGGAGTCGATGTAGATGACATCGCCGTCACTTACGAGAGCGGCGGCAAGGCGACCGATGATCTTCTTTGCGGCGAGGTTGCGTGCCTCGCGAAAGGCGAATGGCTCAGGTGCGTCCTCAGGCGTCTCGGCGAGGACAATGCCGCCGTAGACCTTTTCGATGATTCCCTTTTCTTCCAGATCGGCGATGTCGCGCCGAATTGTGTTCTTGGACACGCCGAACATTTCACAGAGGTCATTGATGGAGATGTTGTGGACTTCCTTTAGTGTCTCATGGATTTTTCGCCTGCGATCAATTTTCATAAACGTTCACCTTACATCGCGCACTGTGGGGACAGTGCAAAAAACAGCGGCTGAGATTGAGCATCTCTTAGGAGCAGAATTTCACGTTATTATAATATAATTCCGAAAGATATACAAGAGTTCTACGAAAATCGTTCCGTTGGGGCACTTTTCTCTTTCCTGAATGAGATGCTTTCTCTCTTGAAAATGGAAAATTCGCCTCTTTGTAAAAAAGATGTGAATTCTGTTGACAAGCATGTATAAAAGGTGTAAATTATATCCATAAGATAATCAAAACTTTATCAAAATTGTCAATGAACCAGAATAGGAGAGTGGACACGATGGGTTACACATTTATGGTTCCCGCAAAGATCATTTCCGGCACGAATGTCATCGACGAGCTGGGGGATCACATCAAGGGCAAGGGCACAAAGGCACTGATTGTCACGGACCCGTTCATGGTGAAGTTCGGCAATGCGGCAAAGGTGGAGGCGGCTCTCGATGCGGCGGGCATTCCGTATGCCGTCTACGACGGCGCGAGCGCGGAGCCGACGGATACGATGGTGAGTGACGGGCTCAAAGTCTACCGCGCGGAGAAATGCGACTTCATCGTTGCACTCGGTGGCGGCTCGCCGATGGATGCAGCAAAGGCGATCGCGTTCATGTCGGTGGCAAAGGGGAAGATCAGCGACTACATGCACGTCAGCATCGATATGCCGGTTCCCTATCTCGTGGCGATTCCGACGACGGCGGGCACAGGCTCCGAGGTGACGAAGAACACGATCATCACGGACACGGAGAACAATGTGAAGATGCTGCTCGGCGGACCTTCGATCATCCCTGCGCTCGCGGTGGTTGACCCCTCCTTTACGATGACGGCTCCCCCGCCCGTGACGGCGGCAACGGGCGTGGATGCTCTCTGCCATGCCATTGAAGCGTACACGTCGCGCCGCGCACAGCCGCTGACAGATACGTTTGCCCTCTCGGCGATTGCGAAGATCCATAGGAATCTCCCGCTCTGCTATGCGGACGGCAACAATGTCGAGGCGCGTCTTGCGATGTCGATTGCGGCGACGGAGGCAGGCATCGCGTTCAACAACGCGTCGGTTACGATCGTTCACGGCATGAGCCGCCCGATCGGCGCACTGTTCCACATTGCACACGGCGTATCGAACGCAATTCTTCTGCCCGCATGCATGAAGTTTGCCATTGAGGAGAATACGGCCCGCTTCGCAACGATCGCACGTATCATGGAGGTCGCGGACGACACGACACCCGATCATGATGCAGCTGTTGCATTTGTCGCCGAGGTGACGCGCTTCTGCAAGGCGGTCGGCATCCCCACGACGGAGGAGTGCCTCGCGCAGCGCAACTTTACAAAGGCGGATTTCCTCGCACAGACGGACAAGATGGCAGCGGATGCGCTTGAGAGCGGCAGCCCGCAGAACACGATGCGCGTGCCGACGAAGGAAGAGATCATCGCCATCTACAATGAACTGTTTTAAGGGATAAAAGGAGGGTACGCCATGCCACTTGTCAAACTGTCCGATCTGGTCAAGAAGCCGGATCACACGTATGCGGTCGGTGCGTTCAATGTCTCCGATATGGAGATGGCGATGGGCGCAGTGAGAGCTGCCGAGGAGCTGCACGCCCCCATGATCCTGCAAGTGGCAGAGGGGCGTCTGCGCTACTCTCCGCTTGACCTCCTCGGTCCCGTGATGATTGCCGCGGCGAAGAAATGCAAAATGCCGGTGGCGGTGCATCTCGACCACGGCGGCAAGATGGAGACTATCAAACTCGCACTTGATCTCGGCTTTACCTCGGTTATGTTCGACGGCTCGAAGTATCCGCTCGATGAGAACATTGCGCGCACGCGTGAGATCGTGAAGCTCGCGAAGAGCTACGGCGCGGATGTCGAGGCGGAGATCGGTCGCGTGGGCGGCGCGGAGGGCGACTACAAGAGCGTGGATGTCCTCGTCACGAGCGTGGAGGAGGCAAAACGCTTTGCCGAGGAGACGGGTGTTGACGCGCTCGCCGTTGCCATCGGTACGGCGCACGGCAACTACAAGGAGCAGCCCGTCTTGCGCATCGACCGCCTCAAGGAGATTGCGGCGGTCGTCAAAACGCCGCTTGTCCTCCATGGCGGCACGGGGCTGACGGACGAGGATTTCCGGCAGTGTATCGCGAACGGGATTCAGAAGATCAACATTGCGACGGCGTCCTACGACTCTTCGGCAGACCGCATCCGCAAGGTGGCGGCAGAGAAGCCCGATGCCCGCTACTTCGACTTCAGCGAGGCGATTGTCGATGGGACATATGCGAACGTCAAGAAGCACATGAAAATCTTTGGGATGGAAAACAAGGCATAAGGAGAGACGACGATGGCACTCATTACCTTTGATGCAAACAAGAAGCGCGACGTTGTGCTGATCGGGCGTGTGACGCTGGACTTCAATCCAAATGAGCTGAACCGCACGCTCGACAAGGTGGAGACGTTCTCCATGTATCTCGGCGGTTCGCCGGGCAACATGGCGGTCGGCATCAACAAGCTCGGCAAGAAGGTCGGCTTCATCGGCGCTGTTTCAAACGATCAGTTCGGTGATTTTGTGCTGAACTACTTCAAGGAGCGGGATATCGACACGAGTCAGATGGTGCGCGCGAAAAACGGAGAGCGCATCGGGCTGACGTTCACGGAGATCAAGAGTCCGACGGAGTCGAGCATTCTCATGTACCGTGACGATGTGGCGGATCTCACGATTGCGCCGGAGGATGTGGATGAGCAATACATCGCGGACACGAAGATCCTCATCATCTCGGGTACGGCACTGTCGGCAAGCCCCTCACGCGAGGCGTGCCTCATCGCCGCGCAGTATGCGAAGAAGCATGGCACGCGCATCATCTTCGACGTGGACTACCGCCCCTACAGCTGGCGCACGAAGAAGGACATCCAGATCTACTACTCGCTCGTGGCGTCGATGGCGGATGTCATCATCGGCTCGCGTGACGAGATCAACCTCACCGAGGGCTACGACGAGGATGCGACGGAGCCGGCAGATCACCTCATCGCGGACAGGTACATCGCACAGGGAACGAAGATCGTCGTCATCAAGCACGGAAAGGCAGGTTCGATTGCCTACACGGCGGACAAGAAGGCGTACAAGGTTTCGTCCTACAACATCAAGCTCCTGAAGTCCTTTGGCGGCGGCGATGCCTACGGCAGTGCGTTTGTCTACGGACTGCTTGAGGGTTGGTCGGTGGCGGACTCCCTACAGCACGGAACAGCGCACGCGGCAATGGTCGTCGCGAGCCACAGCTGCTCCAACGCGATGCAGACCGTGGAGCAGATCGGCGCCTTTATGGCGGAGCACAAGGATGAGAAAGTCATCACGGAGATCGCGTGGGAGGCGACAATATGAAGTTCGGACGTCTGGGTGCGGAGCTGAAACATGGCTACAATGCCATGACGACACGCGAGAGCGATATGCTGATGGACATCGGCTATCAGCTCATGGATGAAAATGAGATCGTGGAGTTCGAGGATGTGTTGCAGGAGACGGCGTTCGTCATCCTGACGGGCGATGTAGAGGTACACTGGGACGGCAAGAAGGAGATCATGCACCGCACATCGCTCTTCGACGAGGCGCCCTACTGTCTGCATGTACCGCGCGGCAAGAAGGTTGTGCTGAAGGCGCTGAAGCGCTCGACGGTGCTCGTGCAGAAGACGGAGAATGATCGTGACTTTGCACCGGTCTTCTATCGCCCCGCCGACATCCAGTCGCCCGTCTTTGGCAGCGGCATGTGGTACCGCACGGCAGAGCGTACGGTACGCACGATCTTTGACTACGAGAACGCGCCGTATTCCAACATGGTCAACGGCGAGGTCGTGAACACGCCGGGCTGTTGGTCGGGCTACATCCCGCACAACCATCCGCAGCCCGAGGTATACACCTATCAGTTCGACAAGCCGCAGGGCTTCGGCGCGGCGTTCATCGGTGACAACGCGTTCAAGATCGAGCACAACAGCTGGTCGGAGATCACGGGCGGCTATATGCACCCGCAGGTCGCAGCGCCCGGCTATGCCATGTGGTACAGCTGGATGATCCGCCATCTGCCCGGCGATCCGTGGAAGAAGACGCGCACGGATCTGCCCGAGCACACATGGCTGCTCGATGAGAATGCGAAGATCTGGCAGCCGAACCGCTGAGAATAGTTCGGATTGTAGCTTTTGTGAATATGATGTGTGCTCCCTAAGCGTTTGCGTGGGGGCACATCACAGACGGTTCCTATATTGAGTGGAGGAGAGCACATGGAAAAGACGATTCGCCTCACAGTTGCACAGGCACTTGTAAAGTTCCTCAACAACCAGTACATCGAATTTGACGGCAAACAGAACCCGATGTTTGAGGGCATCTTCGGTATTTTCGGGCACGGCAATGTGGTCGGCATCGGGCAGGCACTCGAGCAGGATGCGGGCAACCTCATCATGCGCATGGGGCGCAACGAGCAGGGCATGGCGCATGCGGCGATGGGCTTTGCCAAGCAGAAGCGCCGCAAGCAGATCTACGCCTGCACCTCGTCCGTCGGTCCCGGTGCGCTCAACATGGTGACGGCAGCGGCGACGGCGACGGCGAACTGCATTCCCGTCCTCTTCCTGCCCGGCGATACCTATGCGGATCGCCAACCGGATCCCGTGCTGCAGCAGATTGAGCAGCCCTCAAGCCTTTCCATTACGAGCAACGATGCCTTCAGGGCGGTCTGCAAATACTGGGATCGCGTGACACGTCCCGAGATCCTCATGACGGCGTGCATCAATGCCATGCGTGTCCTTACCGATCCGGCGGAGACGGGCGCGGTCTGTATTGCGCTGCCGCAGGATGTCGAGGGCGAGGCATATGACTATCCCGTGCATTTCTTCAAGAAGCGCGTCCACCGCATCGAGCGTCCCGCGCCCTCCCCGTACGCCATTGAAGAGGCGGTGAAGCTCATCACGCGCAAGAAGAAGCCGATCATGATCTTCGGCGGCGGCGTGCGCTACTCCGAGGCGGAGGATACCTTCCGCGCATTCGCGGAGAAGTACGGCATCCCGTTCGGCGAGACGCAGGCGGGCAAGGGCACGATCGTTTGGGATCATCCGCTGAACCTCGGCGGTATCGGCGAGACGGGCAGTCTCGGCGCGAACCTCATCGGCGCGGATGCGGATCTCGTCATTGGCGTCGGCACGCGCTACACGGACTTTACAACCTCCTCGAAGTGGCTCTATCAGAACCCCGAGGTGGAGTATCTGAACATCAACATCTCGCGCTTCCATGCGTACAAGATGGACGCCGTGCAGGTCGTCGCGGACGCGCAGGAGGGGCTGAAGGCGCTTGACGCTGCGCTCGAAAAGACGGGCTGGAAGGTCGGCGCGGACTATGCGGCAGCCATAAAGGATGCCAAGGCAAAGACGGATGCCGAGGTGGACCGCATCTATCATCTCGAATACACGGGTGAGGACTTCGTGCCCGAGGTCAACGACGCGTTTGACTTCAAGAAGGCGAGCAAGGAGTTCATCGAACTGACGGGTTCGTCCCTCCTCCAGACGCGCGTGCTCGGTGTGCTCGACGAGACGATCGACAAGAATGCCATCGTCGTCTGTGCGGCAGGCAGCCTCCCGGGCGATCTGCAGCGTGCATGGCGCACGAAGGAAGTGGACGGCTATCACGTCGAGTACGGCTTCTCCTGTATGGGCTACGAGCTGAACGCCTCGCTCGGCGTCCGTCTCGCCGCACCGAATCGCGAGGTGTATGCGCTCGTCGGCGATGCGGGTTACATGATGCTGAACTCTGAGCTTGCGACGGCGATCGCCGAGGGCATCAAGGTCAACATCATCCTCTTTGACAACATGACGAACGGCTGTATCAACAACCTTGAGATCGGGCATGGACAGGGCAGCTATGGCACGGAACTGCGCTTCCGCAACCCGAAGACCGGGCAGCTCGACGGCGGCTTCGTTCCCGTGGACTTTGCGATGAACGCCGCGTCCTTCGGGCTCAAGACTTACAAGGCGAACACCGCCGAGGAACTGAGGGCGGCGCTTGAGGATGCGAAGAAGCAGACCGTCTCGACCCTCATCGACTGCAAGGTGCTCCCAAAGAGCATGGTGCACGGCTACGGCAACTGGTGGCGCGTCGGCGTCGCGCAGGTCAGCACGATGGACGAGGTCAACCGTGTGCAGCGTGAGCGCATGATCCCTCATCTGGATGCGGCGCGGAAGTATTAAGACAGAATATGGAGGTCAGAAACATGGCAAAGATTCGTTTGGGCATTGCCCCGATTGCGTGGACCAATGACGACATGCCGGATCTCGGTAAGGAGAATACCTTTGAGCAGTGCGTCAGTGAAATGGCGCTCGCAGGCTTCACGGGTTGCGAAGTCGGCGGCAAGTATCCAAAGGATACGGCTGTCCTCAAGAAGGCGCTCGAACTGCGCGGCATGAGCATCGCAAGCGCGTGGTTCAGTTCCTTCCTCCTCACGCAGCCGTATGAGCAGGTGGAGAAGGACTTCATCGCGCACTGCGAATTCCTGCGGGCGATGGGGGCGGACTTCTGCAACGTTGCCGAGCAGGGCAACAGCGTGCAGGGCAAGCTCGATGTGCCCGTCTTTGACGGCAAGCCCTACAACACCGAAGAGCAGTGGAAGACGCTCGCAGAGGGGCTGAACAAGCTCGGTGCCGTCGCAAAGAAGATCGGTCTCACGATGACCTATCATCATCACATGGGCACGGGGGTCCAGACCACCGAGGAGATCGACCGCCTCATGGAGATGACCGACCCCACGCTCGTTTGGCTCCTCTATGACACGGGACATCTTGTCTGTTCCGGCGAGGATCACATCGCGATTCTCAAGAAGTATATGCCGCGCATCCGCCACATCCACCTCAAGGACGTGCGCGCCGATGTTCTGCAGGAGGTTAAGAACAAGAAGATGAGCTTTCTGGACGGCGTCCGTGCGGGCATGTTCACCGTCCCCGGCGACGGCTGCATCGACTTCGCGCCCATCTTTGACCTCGTGAACGCGACGGACTACGACGGCTGGTACATCGTCGAGGCGGAGCAGGATCCCGCAAAGGCAAACCCGCTCGAGTATGCGATCAAGGCGCGCAAGTACATCAAGGAAAAGGCGCATATCTGAGAGCGCCGTATATACTTGGTGTAATGTGATGCCCCTGAGCGAGGGGGGCACATTACATTGGAAATGATCGTAGGGCTGTTGCAAGAGGCTTGCAGCAGCCCTCTTTTATGAAAGGGGAGACCGGCATGGACATCTCCATGATCTTCATCAGCCTCATCCTGCTCATGTTCTTCGCCTACCGCGGCTACTCCATCATCTTCATCGCGCCGCTCTTTGCCGTCGTCGCCGCGCTCGGTAGCGGACACTCCCTCATGCCTGTCTACAGCGAAATCTACATGACCAAGGCGGCGGAATACATCAAGACCTACTATCCCGTCTTCCTTCTTGGGGCCGTTTTCGCCAAGATCATGGAACAGGGTGGGCTTGCCGCTGCCGTCGCGGATAAGATTGTAAAGACACTCGGGCAGGACAAGGCGGTGCTCGCTGTTCTCATTGGCTGCGGCGTTCTCACCTACGGCGGACTCTCTGTATTCGTCGTTGCCTTCGTTATGTACCCCTTTGCGGCAATCCTTTTCCGACAGGCGGATATTCCAAAAAAACTCCTGCCGGGACTTCTCTGGATGGGTATTTTCACCTACAGTATGGTCGCCATCCCCGGCACACCGCAGATCCAGAACATCATCCCGACCTCCTTCTTCGGCACGACCACATGGTCGGGACCCGTGCTCGGCATCATCGGTGCTGTGCTCTACTTTCTCATCGCGTGGGGGTGGATCGGCTATCGGCAGCGGACGCTCAATGCGAAGGGCGAGGGCTACGGACAGCACGTCCTCAACGAGCCGGAGGAGTCGACCGAGGCACTGCCCGACTGGCGCCTCTCCGCACTCCCGCTCGTCATGGTCATCGTCCTCAACCTCATCATCAGCAACCCGTTTCACTGGGCATGGGCGTACTCATGGGCGGCGGACAGTCTTGAGAGTCTGCTCCCGATGAAGCTCAGTCTCATGGCGGGCAGCATCGACAAGGTGCAGGCAATCTGGTCGATCAACGTCGCCCTCATCCTCTCGACCGTTGCTGCTGCCATCATCGGGCGTAAGCGTCTGCGCCTTAGGGGCGGACTGTCAAATCCCGTCAACACGGGCGCCATCGGCTCGACCACTGCCGTCCTCAACGTTGCCTCGGGCTATGCCTACGGCTGCGTCATCGCAGCGCTTCCCGCGTTCGCCGTCATCAAGGACGCACTGCTCGGACTGCACATCGGCGACGGACCTCTTATGAGCGCAATCATCACGACCAATATCATGACGGGTGTTACAGGCTCGTCCTCGGGCGGCATGACCATCGCGCTCGGGATGCTCGGCACGGAGTGGCTCGCATGGGCGCAGCAGGTCGGCATCAGCGCGGACGTGCTGCATCGCATCATCTGCCTTGCATCGGAGTGCATCGACACGGGACCGCAGTCGGGCGCACTCGTCACGTTGATGGCGGTATGTGGGCTGACGCACAAGGAGTCCTACTATGATGTCGTCGTCCTTACGCTGCTGAAATCCGCCGTCGCCTTTATCTGCCTTGGCATCTTCCTGCTGACGGGGATTGCGTAGGAGGTATTGCATGGAAGATACAGCCGCAAAGCGCAGGATGTACGTGCTTCTCATCCTCACGGCGGTCATCTGGGGCATACAGCCGCTCTGTATCAAATGGCTCGTCACGGCGTGGTCGCCCGTCACCATCTCCGCCATGCGCTACTGCTTTATCTCCGTCGTCCTCATTGCGATTGCCGTGCGGTATGGCGAGACACTCCTGCCGCCGCGTCATACACTGCCTGCGCTTATGGCGATGGGCGTCTGCGGAATCCTCATGAACGGCTGCATGCAGTTCACGGGACTGGAATACTCCTCCGTCACAAACTGCACCCTCATCGCTGCAGCATCTCCTGCCATCACCGCCTTTTTCGCTGCCGTGTTCCTGCGTGAGCGGCTGAACGTCATTGCGTGGGGCGGCATCGCCGTCTCCTTCCTCGGTGCGCTTGCCGTCGTCAGTCATGGCTCTGTCCGCGTGCTGATCGAGTTCTCGTTCAATCGCGGCGATGTCCTCTTTTTGCTCGCACAGATCGCGTGGACAATGTACTCCATCCTTGCCGTGCGTGTCATGCGGCATATGTCCGCCGCCCTCTGTACGGGGTGGTCGGGGCTTTTGGGGGCACTCGCGACGATTCTTTACGGCGTCCTCACGGATGACTTTCATCCGACCGCGCTCCCAGCGCTCCTTCTTGCCGCATTCCTCTACACGGTCGTCTTCGGCGGCGTCATGGCAATGCTCTTTTGGAATCTCGGTGTGCGCGCTGTCGGACCTTCCGTTACCTCCATCTTTCAGAACGTCACGCCCATTGTCGGCATGCTCGGCGGCAGACTGCTCTTCGCCGAGCAGATCGGTGCCCTCCAACTCCTCGGCGCCGCCGCCATCTTTGGTGGGGTCTATTTCACGACGCACAGCACACATTTCGGCAACAAAAAACAATAAATTTGAGCAACCCAACAATAATAAGGCAAAAAAATAGAGATGGAATTATCAGAAACTTGATATAATGTCCTTATACAAGCGCTTGATAAAATCTGTCTCTATTTTCGTTGTTGTATTTTGGAGAGCAGCAAAGGAAGGTGCTGAACATGCTCAAATGGTTTCTGACGAATCCGGATAAGCCCCGCATCGAGGATCCGAATATCGTCAAGAAGATGTATCGTTCCGCGCGCGTGCAGGCCGTTTCGGCTATGATCATCGGTTATGGTATGTACTATGTGATGCGTATGACGCTCGGCGTCGCAAAGAAGCCGATGATCGAGGCGGGCTTTACGCCGACCGAACTCGGTGCGATGGGCGCGGCGATGATGGTCGCGATCGCGATTGGTAAATGTGCGAACGGTTTCATCGCGGATCACTGCAACATCAAGAAAATCGTCCCCATCGGACTTCTCGGCGCTGCCATTGTCAACGTCATCCTTGGTTTCAGTGATGCCTACTGGGTGTTCCTTGTGCTGTGGGGCGTCAACGGTGTGTTCCAGAGTATGGGGGCTGCTCCCTGTATCGTGTCCCTTTCGCAATGGTTCTCAAAGAGCAAGTTGGCAACCTACTACGGCGTTTTCAGTATTGCCCATTACCTCGGTGAGGGCGCGACCTATCTTGGCACGGCAATGATTATTGTCGCGTTCGGTTGGCATGCGGCGTTCTTCCTGCCGGGTGTTGCCTGTATCGTGCTTGCGTTCATCATGTACCGCTTCATGCGTGATCGTCCTGAGACCTACGGACTGCCGTCTGCAAATGAGTTTGAGGGCGAGGTTGCGCAGGAGAAGAAGGAGCAGACGGTATCCACAAAGGAAGCCCAGCTCATGGTTATCCGTAACCCCTATGTCTGGCTGCTCGCAGTCGCTGCCATCTGTCTCGGCATATCGCGCTATTCCATCAGCAGCTGGGGCGTCATCTTTTTGCAGGAAGCAAAGGGGATGGATCTCGTTACGGCGGGCAGCATCATGTCGCTGTCCCCGATTCTTGGCGGTGTCGGCTCGTTCTTCTCGGGCATGATTTCCGATAAGTTCTTCAAGTCGCGCCATTCCATGACGACGATCGTCTTTGGTATTGTCATGCTCGCCGGCATCATCGGCGTCTGCTTTGTCCCTGCGGGGTCGCTTGCGCTTACGACGGCATGCATCTCAGTCTTTGGCTTTGGGCTTGGCGTTATTCTCTGCTTTGTCGGCGGACTGCTTGCAGTCGATCTTTGCCCGCGCAAGGCGACGGGCGCGGCTATGGGCGTCATCGGACTCCTGGCATATGGCGGCGCGGCGGCACAGGACATCGTCAACGGACTTCTCATGGATCACGCGAAGGTTATTGTGGATGGTGTGACAACCTATCATTTTGAGACCATCATGGCGTTCTGGATCGGCAGTGTCGCGCTGATGACCCTCCTCATCGTTCCGACGCTGTGGGCGAAGAAGGTCAAGGAAGAAGAGGAAGGGTAAACTATGGCAGGCGGAAGGATTTGCAACGGTCCGTATCTCCTTGCTCCCGACGCGCGTCAGATGACCGTTGCGTGGGAGGCAGAGGTGCCCGCAGACTTCTATGTCGTGTGCAGTGCACCCGATGGCACACTGTTGCGGAAGGATGCGTGCGCGGCGCGTGAACCGGTTTGTCCCGAACATCCCGACGGGGCAATAATCTATACCGCAGTTTTGACGGGGCTTCAGCCGGGCACCGCATATGCCTATGAAATACGGACGGGGGAGGAGTGTTGTGCACAGGCTGCGTTTCACACACTGAGGGAGGATCCGCAGGAGCTTCATCTCATGACCATTTCGGACTCGCATCTCTTCCATGCGTCGGAATTCTTTCAACGTGCGGCAGAGCGCGAGCAGCCCGAATTTCTGCTCCATGCGGGGGATATCTCGTTCGGGACGGGGTATCAGCACGACCAATATCAGGACAACTGGTTCGCAAAGATTCCTGCGCTGCTGGCACGCATGCCCGTCTTCTACGCGCACGGCAACCACGATGACGGTTCCTTCTACGATGCCTTTATCGGGGTGCCGCAGATGAAGGGGCTTCACGGGATGGAGAGCGGGGAAGCCTTCTCCTTTGACTACGGTATGGTGCATTTCACCATCGTGGACAGCAATCCGTGGGGGCTTCTCGAGATGAACGGGATCAACGCGGGCATTGCTGCGGATGCGCCGCTGCGCGCACGGATCGAATCCATCCTCGCGTGGATGGAGGCAGATCTCGTGAGCGGGAACGCAGCGCGTGCGGCGTGGCGCATTCTCGTCACACATCATCCCTATACGGATACGTTCAACAACCGCTACGTCGTGCCGATTGCAGAGCGGTGCGGGGTGGATCTCGTCCTGAGTGGGCATCTGCACTATTACATCAAATCTGTTTCTGCGCAGCCCGCCATTGGGGCACGTACCGTCTACGTTTGTCAGGGGAGCGTGCAGGATCCTGCAACGGGATATGAGGAATTGGATGGTTCAAAGCGCCTCCTGACCGAGTTCCCCGAATCCGTGGCGCTCGGAAACAACAACTACGGTGTGCTCGACATCACGGCAGATGCACTGGACTACAAACTCTATGGATTTTTGCCGGACGGTACGGAAAAGCGGGTCGATGCCATCCATATCACGAAGGACGAGCCGCATGTCGTATTCTCCGATATCTCCCTATGTGCTCTCGATGAAAACGGAAATGTCAAAATTACGGGTGCCGCCGAAAATGCCGGTACGGGGATTGCCGCCGTCGTCCTGACTCTTGTGGATAACGGCACACAGCATCTCCTGAACATGTTCGGTGCGGGCGCGGATACGCAGCTCATCGTTTTGAACCCCGGCGAGAGGAGGACATTCACCGCCTATTATCACGCCGAGGCAGTGGGGACGCACAGCCTCCGCGTCGGAGACGCCGCGCTTGCGCTCGAGACGCGCGAACCGCAGGCATTCTCCTATGCGCATCTTTCCCTTCGGATTGGTGCGGGCGAGGATGTGGACTGCCTCTTTGCGCGTGCGGAGGTGACGAACCGTCTGGATCGCGCCGCTGATGTCGAAATCCCGCTGGTGATGGACGGCGCGACCGTGGCGGTCCAACAGTTCCGTTTTACCGCGCACGAGCGGCGCTCCGTGACATTCTGTCATCGTTTTGAACGCGCCGGAACCCATTGGGTCGGCATTGCGAATCTCCCTCCGAAGGAGGTGACCATCGAGGGTGCCCTTCGCATCGTCCCGCGTGTCTACGACAAGACGGGCAGGGGGCATGTTGCACTGCTGCATGGAACGCCGAAGGTCAGGGAAGCAGACGGAAAGATGGAAGCGGTATTGGCGGAATACGGCGACTACATCGAGATCTTGCCGCGCACCGATCTTGCAACGCCCGAGGGGCTCACGGGCATCGTGACGGCAAATATGTACCGCCTCGCGCGTGCGGATGAAATGGGGCACAGTCCCCTTATGATCCGCGGCAAATCCATCGGCTGGGGTGCGGGCTACGCGCTGCGCATGGCAGTCGAGCGGGGCGGCACAATCAAATGGGGCATCTGCCACGGTGTCGAAGAGTACTTCTGGCAGGGCGGCTCTGCCGAGGTCGATGTCCGTCACCAGTACGCCATGACCTTTGACAAGGAGCGTGGCGGCGCGTCCTTCATCGACGGCGTGCGGCGCGGCTGCGTCGGGGGGATTAATCCCGCGAGTGAGCTGCGGCAGTGGGCAGATCAGCCGATCTTCGTCGGCTACTCCTACATCGGACACGTCATCCCCGAACTCGGAAAGCCCAAGTATTTTACGCATCTGCCCGCCAACGTGGCGGAGGTGCGGTTCTACACGGAGGGCTTGACCGAGGAGGAGATGCGCGAGGTCTACGAGCATCCAGATGAGACGGGACCGCGCAGCGATGCGCTCGGTGTCTGGCTCGACTTTCGCAGGATCGAGAGTACGGGCACACATACGACAGAGTGGCGGCATCCCGCCGTCTATGCGCCCGCATACCTCGCAGAAAAGATCTGCTGGCAGTTCGAGACGCTGGTGACCGAGACGTGCATCCCGAACCATGCGGCGATACGCGCTGTGGTCGAGGTCTCGGATGATGGTGTCTCCGTCAAGGATTGGCGGGAGATTACCCTCCAAGACGGCGGCAACAGCATCGACCTTACGGAGCTTGCACCCGCGCAATATCTGCGCATCCGAACGGAGCTGACGGGTGAGGTCGGCGCGGCGGGCACCTTTGTTCCTGAACTGCGCTCCTATGAGGTAGCCGCCGTGCATGAAAGCCTGCGCGCGAATCTCATCTGGTCAACGCGCACCCAATGGGAGCGCGGCACATTTACGGGCGCGGCGGACTTCCCGCCCGTCGACCGGCTGCGCGACTACCCCGAGTATACGGACATCATTCACGGCTGAGCGGTACACGTAAAGAGGCTGCTGCATGAAGCGTAAAAACTTCGTGCAGCAGCCTCCTTTTTATGTGCGCCACATTTTACGGTATTTTCCGGGCGTTGTACCGACAAGGTTTTTGAAGACGGATTGAAAGTAGTTGGAGTTATTGTATCCGCACTCCATCGCAATCGCGGTGATGCTCAGATTTGTTGTCAGGAGAAGGTTCTGTGCCTCGTCGATGCGGCGGCGGATGATGTAGGACATGGGGGAGACACCCGTCAGCGCCTTGAATGTATGTGAGAGATAATAGGGGTTGATATGGAGGACGGCAGCGATGTCGGGGAGTTTCAGATCCTCAAGATAGTGTGCGTCGATGTACTCCTTGATGCGAGCCCCCATGCCATGCAGGGCGCGCGCATCATCGCGATTTCTGCATTCCGCAAGGAGCGAAACGGACATGAGGACAAGTGCCCGTGCAAGACCAGCGCCCGTCTCTGAGCGATGCCTGTGCTCCTGTTCGAGTGCGAGTAATTTGATGCTTTGCAGAATGGTCAGGAGAATCCCCTGCGTCGTGGCAGAGCTCCGTGTCAGCAGAATGGGTTCCTCTGTGGGCGCAAGCTGTGCGGGAGGAAGCCCGCGCAGGTGAACGTCGCCGATGCGGATGAGGAGTGCGTTCAGGTTCTCCCCGTCCTTGAAACGACGCAGAATACCGCTTCCGATCAGCACAAGGCTGCCCTTTTGCAGGGGAAGGAACCTGTCGTACTTTGTGATGAGGTGGCACGAACCTTTTTCAATGAGAATGATCTCGACGATCCCGCGATGTATGTCCTGTGTGTCGGAGCAATCCGCATCGGTGAGACTTTCAACGGATTCCAGATAGGGGCTGCTGCCGGGCTCAAAGGCAGATGGATCGGGCGCGCCGAATGGAAAGGAGGACATAGGAAAACCCCTTCTGAAGATTCATTCACGAAAGAATGCGAAAAAGCAAAATAGGATAGTTTCACCTTGGAACGAAACAAAAAAATGGAGAATGATCTGCCCGCATTCTTATATAATAATATTCAGAAAGGTGCCTAAATGATGGGATGATGAACTTTTTGACGGAAAATACATCATATTGTCATTATACAGGCAGCGGGGAATAAAATCCAGCTTTTTGCAATAAAGGAGGATGCGAAGATCATGAAAAATTTCTTGGCGAAGTATGGATTTTCGGAAGCGGCGTTTTTCCAGCTGATTCTCATTACGATCAATGCGCAGCTGATCTATGCGTTCTGGGACATCCGGAACAGCGTGCCGGGGGGCTTTCCCGCCGCACTCGGCGTGACCGACCAGGAGGCGGGGTATCTGTACTCCATGCAAGGGCTTGTCATTCTGTTGGGCACCATCGCGCTCGGCTGGGTAGGGGATCGTTTTTCCATCCGTGCCATCATGATGCTCTCCACCATCGGTGTCGGCGGTATTTCCATGTTCCTGACGCTGAACTCACCGGGGCTCAGTATGCCGGTTCTGCTCGCGTGTTTCTTCTCCATGCTGTTTTTCAGTGAGGTTCTGTTCAAGCCGGCGAACTTCAAGGCGTTGCGGCTTTCGACAACCAAGGATCATCAGGGTGCGGCATTTGGGCTCTTTGAGTTCGGGCGCGGCGTTCTGGCATTTCTCGTCTCGATGCTGTGGACGGCAATGCTCTATTTCGAGGCGGGTCCGCGGACAATGATGGCGACCGCGTGTGTCATCATTATCATTGCGGGCATTGCAGTATTCTTTGCCGTGCCCAAAGGGGCGAAGGTGGGCGATGATGATACGCAGACGAAGACGAATGCGGAGGCGATCAAGGGCATTGCGAAGGTTGCACGCCTGCCGGTCGTCTGGATCGCGGGCATCAATGTCTTCTGCATCTACGGTGCATTCGTTGCGGCAGGAACCTATTTTGCGCGCTTCCTGCAGGGCGGTTATGGAGCAAGTGCGGTTGCGGCAGCGGTCTTTGCCACGGTTGTCATCGGTCTGCGCATGTTGCCCCTCGTCTCGACGGTTCTTGTAGAGAAAGTGTTCCCGTCAACCGCGCATTTCATGCGTACGATGGAGAGCCTTCTCGTCCTGCTGCTCGCTGTGATCGGATGTATCTTCTTCTTCAATCACCCCGATGTCAGCCTCTATGCGGCAGGGTATGCGCCCGGGGAGACACCGGACGGGCTCATCTCCTCGTCCGTATTCTATCTGCTCCTCGTGCTCCTGCTCGCGGCATCTGCGTGTGTCTTTATGGTGCGCGGCGTCTATTATGCGCCCATCGGCGAGGCAAATGTTCCGAAAAAGCACTCCTCAGCCGCGATGTCCTTTGCGATCACCATTGGATATTTGCCGGCGCTGATTGCACCGATTGTATTGGGCGGACTGGTGCGCTCGCCGGAGAAAGATGCGGCAGGGCAGATTGTGCGCTCCTATCTGACAGATACCCACGTTCTCGCGATGGCGTTTTGGGGGCTTGCCGCGCTCGCGCTGGTTGCCGTCGTCATGTCGCATCTTCTGATTCGTCTGCGTGAAAAGCAGTCGCAGCAGGAGGGTGAGGAGGCATGACGATGAATGCAGTTTCGTGTGCGGATTGGATGGCTCGCTGCGCAGGGGATACATACATCACGGAGCTCCTGCTGCCGGGCACCCATGATACGATGACGGCATCCTGCCCCGAACGCTACTATCATACGCAGACACTGCCGCTGGCGCAGCAGCTCACGGCAGGTGTCCGTTTTCTCGATCTGCGGCTGCGGCGGGAAATGAAGGCGGCGCATCGCGAGTGGATCAGCGACATTGACGCGGATCAGATCTTTTCCACCTGTGCGGAATTTCTGCGGCGGCACCCGTCGGAGACACTGCTCGTGCGCATCCAGAATGCGAATGAGAAAAAGGACGACTATGAGGCGTATGGTGCGGCGCTGAAAGAACGCATTGAAAAATGGACGGAACTGTTCTATCATTGGGAGGAGGGGGCTCCCGCATGGATGACGCTCGGGGAATGTACGGGCAGGATTGTCGCCATCGAATGCTCTCCGCCCGCGATGGGATTTTGCTGCATTCACGGGTGCAAATGGGCGGAGAACTGGCATGAGAACCCCTCCATTTCCCTGCAGGATCTGTGGGACGGACCGACCATTGCCGAGAAGCAGGCGGCGATCCGCGCGCAGATGGAAACGTCGTGCGAGCAGCCGCATACGGTCCTCTCTCTGAGTCACATCAGTGCGACGAACGGGGCGCCCGGATTTCCCGACGCGTTTGCGGATGTACTGAACCCGTACAGTCTTGCCCTTCTGGAGGCATACCCGAAGGCGCGCGGCGTTTTGATCTACGACTTCATCACGCCGGAGATTTGCAGGGAGGTCTTGGCAAAGAACAACATGGAAGGATAGAGGCAATGACAAGAAAATGGCCGCTCCAAAACGGTCCCTATTTGCTCAGTCCCGACTCCCACGCGATCACAATCGCGTGGGAGATGACAGAGGCGCGGGATGCCGTCGTGTGCTATGGAACGTGTGGGGCATCCCATACCGTCACGGCAAAACGGCAGCGCGTGAGCAGAGAGGCGGAGGTGTGGCTCTATACCGCCCGCCTGACGAATCTTGCGGCGGCGACAACCTGTCGCTATGCTGTCCGGATCGGGGCGGAGCGGCTGTATGAAGGCTCTTTCCGGACCCCCGAAGCCGCACCACAGCGCCTTCATCTCGTGACGATCTCGGACACGCAGCTCTTTCACCTCAGCGGACAGTTTGCCGCGATGATCGGGGAGGAACAGCCGGATTTCATTCTGCATGGCGGAGACATTTCCTTCGGCACGGGATATGAGCACAATCAGTACGAGCAGAATTGGTTTCAGCGCATTCCGGAGGTGCTTGCCTCCACGCCCGTTTTCTACGCGCGGGGCAACCACGACGACGGTCCGTTCTTTGAGACGCTCTTTATGCGACCGCAGGCAAAGCATCTGAACGCAGCACCGGACGGACACAGCTTTTCCGTGAACTATGGCATCGCGCATATCGTCATGGTGGACAGTACGCCGTGGGGGCTCTTCGAGATGAATGCGGAGAATGCGGGCTGTGTGCTCGACGCGGAGAACCGCAGCCGCATCCGTGAGACGCTTGCGTGGGTGGAGGCGGATCTGATGGGCGCACCCGCACAGGCGGCGTCATGGCGTATTCTCATGATGCACCATCCCTATACGGATGTATTCAACAACCGTCACATTGTCCCGCTTGCGGAACGGGGGCGGGTCGATCTCGTCATCGGGGGGCATCTCCATCGCTATGTCAAGGCGGTATCGGTCACGCCCGAGATCGGCGCGCGTACCGTTTACGTCATGCAGGGGAGCCTGCAGGATCCGGCAGAGGGCTGCGACAAGGGAACGCCGGAGAAACGGATCCTTGAGGAGTTCCCCGAGGTCGTTGCGATGGGCAGGAACAACTATGGCGTTCTCGACATCTCTGCCGAGGCACTGGACTATCGTCTGTACGGGTTTGACGCGGACGACGGGCGTGTGTTGGTGGATACGATCCATATGGCACACGAGGAGCCGCAGATTGTGTGTGAAAATGTCCGTCTGAGCCGTCTCGACAACGATGGTCGCGTTGAAGTGCAGGCGGATGTGTCGAATCTTGGGGCGGTACTTTCCGCCGTCGTGATTGAGCTTTCGGACAACGGCTGCATAAAGAGGCTGAACCTCTTCGGTGCGCCGCGCCACAGCCGTATCATCGCGCTGGAGCCGGGGGAACGGCAGACGGTTTGTGCGGTTTATCAGGCGCGGACACCGGGGGCGCACCGCATCGCTGTCGGTGACGTGCAGGAGGAGATCTTCGTCTTCGAGCCGAAGGAACTCTCCTTTGCGCATATGCACATCACGCCCCTGCGTGCGGATCGGTCGGACTGCATTCATGCGACCATCGAGGCGGTCAACAACCTCGACCGCGAGCTCTTCACGAACGTGCCGCTCTACATCAACCAGCGGATTGCCGAGACACAGAGCTGCTTTTTTCGCGCGCGTGAGCGGCGTCTGTTGAGTTTTTTCCACGCGTTTCGTCAAGGCGGTGTCTATCAGGTCAGCATTGCGGATCAGCTGCCGGAGGAGATCCGCGTCGAGGGCGGCATTCGCATTATCCCGCGCATCCTGGATCGCTCCGGCAACGGTCATTATGCGCTGCTGCACGGATCGCCGAAGGTTGTCGAGACCGCGGGGCGCCGCGAAGTGCATCTGGAATCGTATGGGGACTATATTGAGATCCCGCCCGCGCCGGGGCTCGTTGCCCCGCAGGGCTTTACGGGCATGGTGTCGGCTGCCGTCGATCGGCTCGCCCACCCGAATGAGATGGGGCACAACCCCCTGATGATGCGCGGCATAT
>CALALM010000070.1 GCA_937925565.1 uncultured Centipeda sp. | reverse complement strand
TAAAAGTATGACAGGAGTTAATATGGATCGTAGGCAGAAAAAAACTCGTAAGCATACAAATTCTCATTCGTTATACTCCAATACATTATCACCAAAACAGTTCAATACGCACCTTTCCCCGTGAATACCGTCTTCACAGTCTTGAATAGATATACGAGATCAATCCAGACAGACCAATTCCGCACATACCATGTATCCATGGCTACACGCTCCTCGTAGGTCGTATCGCTACGCCCGTTCACCTGCCACATTCCCGTGATGCCCGGCGGAACCATATAATACTCGCGGATATAGTCCCCATAGCGTTCAACCTCTTTTGTCACAATAGGGCGGGGACCGACAAGACTCATATCGCCCATCAGCACATTCCAGAGCTGAGGCAGTTCATCAAGGCTTGTTTTTCGAAGGAACGCCCCAAGTTTCGTAACACGAGGATCGTTTGTAAGTTTGAAGGACTCCTCCCACTCTTTCCGGGCTTCCGGATTCTTTGCAAGGTATTCTTCCAGTCGTTCCTGTGCATCCGATACCATGGACTGGAATTTATAGCAGGGGAAAAGCTTTCCATTCCGTCCCACACGGCGATGCGCGAAGATAATACGCCCCTTGTTGTCAATTCCGACAAGAATCGCCAAAATGAAAAGAATCGGCAAGATAAGAAGTCCGCCGCAAATAGTCGCGATGAGGTCAAAAAGGCGCTTTGCCAAACGATTCCTACGTCGCGCGAGGTTGTTGCGAATACTGAGCATAAAGACTTTTTCGGTATAGAACGGCTCAACACCGACATGTCCCAAGGGAAGCATCATCAAATCGGGAACAAACAGAATATCCCGAACAAGAGGCTGAATCTTTGCGACAAGTTTCTCAAGACGCTCGCTGTCCATTCCCGGTGCTGTAATGATGACGGTCTGTATCCCGGAATCCCGAATAATAGTTGCGGCATCGCTCACCTTGCCCAACAACAGGAATTTTTGCGGCAACATCTCTGAAATCGGGTTATCGTCCAAAAGACCGACAACCTGATAACGATATCCCAAATCTCCTTCAAAGAACTGAAGGACAAGCTCCGCCGTTTTGCCGGCACCGATGATAATAACAGGCTTGGCAAAGGTCTGTGTCACCTTAAGGAGCTTCATCAGAACATAGCGCACGGCATAGACATTGAACAACGCAAGACATCCAAACAAAACAACATAGAGGCGCGAAGCGAGCAAGTTTGCCTCCATAAAGTAGAGTGCCAGGATGCAAGTGATGAGCGCATAGAGGACAGCATAAAAGATTTGCCGCACGGTCTCCAAAATCGGCTGCATCTTTGTATAGGTCTGTGCGATCCCAAGAAAAGCAATGAATACAAGCGGAATCCAGAAGAAGAGATAGGCATCGGGAACGTAATAGGATGTCCCCATAAAGAGCCCATAGAGGTCATGCAGACCAAATGCCATTTTCTCTGCAAGGAGAATAGCAAAATAATCACAGATAATAAAAAGGAGAGGGGCACATACTCTGCGAATACGAGCCAAAATCCTGAACCTCGTATGCATTACACCCCTCCTTATAAAATATTATGCTTCACGTTTATAGACGAGTAAGCCATACCCTATAGAAAGAAGAATTCCCACACAAAAGCCTATTGCTGTAATCAGTTTTTTTCGCGGTCCAACAGGCTTATCAATGTCCGGCAAATTTGCAGTATCTACAATTTGGATATCCATACTTTCCATAGCTGACTGAACCTTACTCTGCTCATTCTGCTTGACAAGATTCAGATAAACCTCGTTCTGGATAGACACCTCTCGTTGCAAGCGAACATATTCAAGTACATCATCCGGGAGTTGTCCAAGTTCTTCCTCTTTTTTACTCCATTCTTCCTGAACAGCATTCTTACTCGCCTTGGCGACGGCGAGACCGACAGAAGTGAGAGCTTGCTGTTTAAGGAGCTCTGCCTGTGCAGGATTCAATGTAACTGTATTGGAATCCACAGAGGCAATAACTTCTGAGCGGAGACTCTCCTGAAGTTGATGTAGTTCGTTACGCGCTTT
>CALALM010000069.1 GCA_937925565.1 uncultured Centipeda sp. | reverse complement strand
TCTCGATAAGGGCACGCAGAACGGCGTCGATATCAGCCGAAAAATCCCCATAGGAAATCTCCGGATTGTCGAACGTGGAATTCCGCGCGATGTAGTCGATGTGTGCAAGCGCATTGATGAAGGGATGCGCATAGATCTCATCGCGCATGACGGTGAAGTATTCGTGATACATCTCGCCCTTCTCGCGCCCCTCAAAGGTCTCGGGATAGTAGAGATCCTTCACATCCAGAAAATGAATCGAAGCAAGTATGAAGTCAAAGGGGACACGCCGCACGAATGCGGCGTTTTTTTCGCGTGCGCTCGCCATCATCCCCATCTCGACGCCAAGCGAGAGCGTCCCGTCCGCGCGCAGGGGTTCATACTTTGCCCAATACGCCTCGGGATCGAAAATGAACTCCTCCGTGCCCGCCGACGGGTAGTCATAGTCGAGGTGCTCGGTAAAGACCAGTCCGAGCCCCTGCCGCTCCGCCTCATGCAGCGAATCCGCCGCTTTCATCTCAGAATCAGCGGAGAACTCCGTATGAACATGGCTGTCAAAGTACATCGTCATCCCTCCTGCATCTCCAAGTTCCCAACGGCATCGGACAGGCGTGCAAAATCCATGAGCGAGAGCTGCTCTCCACGCATATTCTCAGCGATTTCCGCCGCCGCGAGCCCTGCGCGGCTCATCTCCTTCGAGAGACCCGCGCCCGTCAGTGCATTGAGCAGTGTCTTGCGCCGCTGTCCAAACGCGGCGCGAACGAGACGAAAGAAGAGTTTTTCATCATTCGGCTGAACTGTTGGGACATCCTGCACCTGACAGGCAATGACGGCACTCGTAATCTCGGGCGCCGGCAGGAAGGAGCGCGGCGGCACATCCATGACCATGCGCGGCACGGTGAAATACTGCACGGCGATGGAGAGCGCGCCGTAGTCCTTCGAGCCGGGACGTGCCGTCATGCGGACGGCGACTTCCTTCTGCACCATCGTGATGAGTCGCTCAATCGGCAATCGCTGTTCGAGGAGCGTCATGATGATGGGCGTCGTAATATAGTAGGGCAGATTCGCGACGACCTTGAACCGTTCACCCTCTCGGAGTCCGAGGATTTCCGGGATATTCAGCTTGAGGATATCGCCCGGCACGATGGTCACGTTGTCATACCCCTTGAGCGTTTCCGCAAGCACGGCGGGGAGTTTTTTATCCAGCTCAACCGCGACAACACGCGCCCCAGTCTCCGCAAGCCCCTGTGTGAGTGTCCCAATGCCGGGACCGATCTCGAGCACCGTATCCGCAGAGGTCAGTTCCGCCGCCTCGACAATCCCCTGTACCACGCTCCGGTCCACGAGGAAGTTCTGCCCGAGGCGCTTGCTTGCACGCAGGTGAAATGCGTTCAGTATATGGCGTGTAACCTTTGGATCGGCGATCACTGGGATACTTGCGTTCATTCTATCTCCTTTAGGGCAGAGTCAAATTCCTCACGAGTGATTCCATACGTGTTGAGGCGACGAAGAAACGTCTTGGCGTTCGCAAATCCGAGTCCAAGCAGGCGTCCGAGTTGCGCGCGGCGGGCGGCAGCATCCTCTGTTCCCGTCAGTCCGTGCGTCATCAGATCGCTCATCGAAAAGGTGTTTGCGGGTGCTTCCATCGGCGTACGCACCGTTTCAAGCGCCGCACGGATGGCATCGGGGCCTGCCTGCTCGACACCGATATCTCCGTCACTGATGTTCGTTGCATCCTCGACAGGGATAAAGGCATGACGCGCACGCGGGAACATCTCTGTGAGGCGCGCACGGATGCGCTCGCCCACGGTATCGGGATCGGTGAGCACGATGATCCCGCGCTTCTCGTAGGCGGCACGAATGTTTTTAATTGCGGCATTGCGCAGACGAAAGCCGTCGGTGATGATGCAGTCCGCCTCGACCGCACGCCGCACCGCACGCACGTCCATCTTCCCCTCGACGATGATGACTTCTTTAATCACAATCGGCTCTTACACTCCTCAGCCTGACACATCACTGTACTCGCCCCTTCCACCGCGCTTCGCGTGGTCCCCCGCCCCCGTTGCGATGGAGGCTTTTTAGTTTACGGACACCGACTTCTCCACCATAACACAAGACAGGCTTGAGGGAATTATGCGGATTCCTCAAGTGGATCCTTTACTACAGGGGCTTCATAGAGGACAAAGGGATCGATGTCAATACATTTCGTCGCGTCGCGATTTCCTTCGAGATCCCATGCCAGAGAGCCATTCATGACGGTCATCGTATTTACAAAGACCTGCCGGTCACGTAGCTGCGCAAAAACGCCCGTCCCCATGACAAGCTCCGTAGCATCATAACAGCGTACCGTACCGTCGTTGAAGTATGCGTAGACAATATAGTTGTCACCAGGGACAACCTGCAACACTTCGGGGAAAAAACGAGAATCCATCGTGGTCACATCCTTCCCATTGGCGGAACCGGATTGGGAGACTTTCCACTCTTGACCAATTCCCAATTCTGCATCAGTTCATCCTGATAGAGAACACACCAAGCAAGGACAATCTTCAACTGTCTATTTGGGAGATATCCACTCAGAACGCAAGCATTCTGTATATCAATCGCCGCTTTGTTGCCTGCATATTCTGCATGGATATGCGGAGGATTGTGATCTTTATAATAGATTGTAATACGAATGCCAAAGAACAAACTGATTTCAGGCATATTATATCCCCCAGTCACAAAAATCTCCGCACTTCCCCATACAGCCTCTCGTGAATCTCCTCTATGGGAAGCGGCTCTCCATCCACACTCGACGGAATCCGCACCCAGCCGTAACGCTCTGCAACAAGGACGTAGGCGTCGTGGGCGCGCGCAAGGTAGTCCCCGTCGCGCTCGTGGATATCGGGCGTCGCGCCCTTCTCCTTTGCACGCGCGGCAATCAGCCGTTCCGCCGCGCGCGGCTCCATATCGAGGAAGAATACGGCATCGGGCACAGGCAGTCCCATCTTGCGGAACTCGAGGTCATAGAGCCAGTCGAGATAGGCATCGCGCTCTGCGGCATCCCTGATCTTCACTGCCTGATGTACCATGTTCGACGTGGTGTAGCGATCGGCGAGGATGATGGCACCCGCCTCGTAGTCCCGCCCCCACTTCATCCGATAGGAGGCGTAGCGGTCGACGGCAAAGAATGTAGACGCCGCATAGGCATTCACATCGTCCGCATGCGCGCCGAAGTCCCCGCGCAGATACATACGCACGAGCATCGACGAGTCCGCCGCATAGTCGGGAAAGGTCACGGGCACGATACGATGACCCTCACGCACAAGCCGTTGGGCGAGCAGACGCGTCTGTGTCTCCTTGCCCGAGCCATCTCCCGCCTCGATGATAAAGAGTCTTCCGTTTGCCATGTCAACCTTCCACAATCACCATCAACGTTCGAAGCGTCATATCTGCCGCCCCCACCACACGCGCACCGATTGCCTTCATCACGCCGAGATAGCGAAGCGTCTCTCCATCAATCCGATCACCGGGGGCGAGCACTGGAATGCCCGGTGGATAAAAAACAATTGTCTCCGCCGCGATCCGTCCCTCTGCCCGCTCCACGGAAACACATTCACTGCACGAAAAATACGCTTCCCGCGGTGCAAGTGCCGTCTCCGGAATCGGCGGCAGTGTTAAAAAAGAAGCTGCTCCGCGCGAGGTACACAGCGGCGCACACGTCTCCGCCATATCCCGCAGCGCCGCCAAAATCCGCTCCGCCTCCCGCGTCCCATCTGCGTAGGACAGGAGGAGGAGCACGTTCCGCGCGTCGGCAAGCTCGCACGCGATATTGCGCCGCCGCAGTTCCTCCTCTGCCGCAAATCCTGTGAGTCCAATTCCGGTAACCTGCACTGTGATCTTCAGCGGATCGAGTGTCGTCCTGCCCGCCCCGCCAATATGCTCCGCGCCGAATGACCACAGTCCCTTGATCTCATTGATTCGTCGGCGCAGCTCATGCGCGCGCCGAACGGCAGAGGCAAGGCGTTCCCTTCCCTCCTCAACCATCTGCTCCCGTGCCAGATCAAGCGAAGTGAGGAGAAGCTCATTGGGACTCGTCGACTGCATGATGCCCGACGCCGCACGAATACGCTCGGTAGGTACACGTCCGCCGCGCGCGAGCAGCATTGAGGTCTGCGTCAGCGAACCAAGCAGCTTGTGCGTGCTCTCCGCCGAGAGGTCTGCCCCTGCCGCCATTGCGGACGGCGGCAGTTCCTCCGAGAACGCGAAGTGTGCGCCGTGCGCACCGTCCACAAACAGCAGCATATCATGTGCGTGCAGGATGTCCGCGATTCGCCCCAGTTCCGTCGCCACACCGTAGTATGTCGGATAGACGAGGAGCGCCGCGCGTGCCTCCGGATGCCTGCGCACAGCACGCTCAACGGCGGCAGCGGAAACGCCCATCGCAATCCCGAGCCGCGTGTCGATCTCCGGCTGCATGTAGACAGGGCGCACGTCCGTGAGTATCATCGCCCCTACGATGGAGCGATGCACATTGCGCGGCACGAGGATGGTTTCGCCCGGCGTAAGCGCAGCCATCAGCATCGTCTGGATCGCACCCGTCGTCCCATTTACCATGAAGTACGCAGCGTCCGCCCCGTATGCCTCTGCCGCGAGCTCCTCCGCCGCACGGATGCAGCCCGTCGGCGCATGGAGATCGTCGAGTTCCGCCGAGAGGGACACGTCGGCACGCAGCCCTTCCTCCGTAAAGAAGCGCCGCAGTATCGGATGTGCACCTCGCCCGCCCTTGTGCCCCGGTGTATGCAGCGGCAAAATGCCGAGCTCCGCATAACGAAGCAGAGCCTCGGCAATCGGCGCGTTCAAGGAGCCTCCACCATACGGTTCTCCACGCGCAAATGCACCTTTGTCCCCTTTCCCGGCTCGGAGAGGATCCGGATGGTCGCACCAATGAGCTTTGCACGCTCCTCCATGCCGATCATGCCAAAATGACGACCGCGCAGACGACGCTGTGTCTCCATGTCAAGTGCATCGTCCATTTCGTCCGTCTTCGGCGGATCTTCGGACGTCCGATGAGAGTCGAAGCCAACCCCGTCATCCGCGATGAGCACCGTCAATGCCTGTTCCGTATAGTGCATGCGCACGCGCACCTTATCCGTCTTGGCGTGATGAACGACGTTGTTCAGTGCCTCCTGCACAATGCGGAAAATGGCGATCTCCACGTGCTTAGGCAGCGTATAGTGCACGCCCTCGATGCTGAACGTTCCGCGCAGTTTTCCGCGCTCGCCGAAGAGGTGGATCAGCTGCTCCACCGCCTGCGGAAGTCCGAGATCATCGAGCGCCATCGGGCGCATGTCAAAGATGATCCGGCGCACGCTTGTGAGGCATTTGCGGATCTCTTCACGCATCTCCACGAGCGTTTTTTTCGCCTCCGCCATGTCCTGGTCCATCAGCCGCTCCGTGATCGTCGTGGTGAAAAGGACGTTGGCAAGATCCTGCGCAGGACCGTCGTGCATCTCACGCGAGATGCGGTAGCGCTCCTCCTCCGTCGCCTTGATGATGCGCGCGCCGACGAATTTATCCTTCTGCACCGCCTCGATCTTCCATATAACCCCGCTGACCTGCGTGC
>CALALM010000068.1 GCA_937925565.1 uncultured Centipeda sp. | reverse complement strand
CGCGCGGGCTTCGAGGTGCGCGACGTACACAATTCGCACTACGGGCGTATGTGCCCGGTTGAGTCCCCCGAAGGTCCGAACATCGGTCTGATCGGCTCTCTTGCGAACTATGCGCGTGTGAACCGGTTCGGCTTTATGGAGACGCCGTACCGCCGCGTGGACAAGGAGAACCACCACGTGACGGAGGATGTGCGCTACCTGACGGCAGACGAGGAGGACGAGCTCATCATCGCGCAGGCAAACGAGCCGCTGGATGCGCATGAGTTCTTCGTCAACGAGCGCGTCACGGCACGTTTCCACGAGGAGACGGGGCTGCACCATCGTGACCGCGTGGACTATATGGACGTGTCGCCGCGTCAGGTCTTCTCGATTGCGACGGCGATGATCCCGTTCCTTGAGAACGACGATGCGAACCGTGCGCTCATGGGCGCGAACATGCAGCGTCAGGCTGTGCCTCTCCTCAAGACGCAGGCACCGCTCGTCGGTACGGGCATGGAGTACAAGGCGGCGTGCGACTCGGGCGTCATGGTGCTCGCACGCCACAGCGGCGAGGTCACGGAAGTCACGGCAGATGCGATCACTGTTCGCACGGATGAGGGCGCATTTGACAACTATAAATTGCAGAAATTTGTCCGCTCGAACCAGGCGACATGTATCAATCAGAAGCCGCTTGTGTTTGCGGGCGACCGCATTGCGGAGGGGCAGCCCATCGCGGACGGTCCGTCGACGGACAACGGAGAGCTCGCGCTCGGCTACAACATCATCGTTGCCTATATGCCGTGGGAGGGCTACAACTACGAGGATGCGATCCTCCTCAGTGAGAACCTCGTGAAGCGCGACCTCTATACCTCGATCCACATCGAGGAATACGAGTGCGACGCACGCGATACGAAGCTCGGTCCCGAGGAGATTACACGCGACATCCCGAACGTTGCGGAGGACGCGCTCAAGGATCTCGATGAGGACGGCATTGTGTCCATCGGTGCGGATGTGCGCCCCGGCGATATCCTCGTCGGCAAGGTCACGCCGAAGGGCGAGACGGAACTGACGGCGGAGGAGCGGCTTCTCCGTGCAATCTTCGGCGAGAAGGCGCGCGAAGTGCGCGACACTTCGCTCCGCGTACCGCACGGCGAGGCAGGCAAAATCATCGATGTGAAGATCTTCACGCGTGAGAACAACGACGAGCTGCCACCGGGCGTGAACCGCCTCGTACGCGTCTACATCGCGCAGAAGCGCAAGATCTCGGTCGGCGACAAGATGTCCGGCCGCCACGGCAACAAGGGCGTTGTCTCGCGCATCATGCGCCAGGAGGACATGCCGTTCCTGCCGGACGGCACACCGGTCGACATTGTGCTGAACCCGCTCGGCGTTCCGTCCCGTATGAACATCGGGCAGGTGCTCGAAACGCATCTCGGTATGGCGTGTCGCGTGCTCGGTCAGCGCATCAAGGCGGGGGACCCGACGGTGGAGGGAGACCTCCGTGCGGCGGGGTATGATTTTGATAAAAACGGGATGCCCGTCCCCGACGTGGCAGGCATCCACATCGCGACCCCTGTCTTTGACGGCGCGAGCGACGATGACGTGTTCGGCACGATCCGTGCGGCGGGTCTGCCCGACGACGGCAAGACGGTGCTCTACGACGGGCGCACGGGTGAGCCGTTTGAGAACCGCGTTACGGTCGGCTGTGTCTATATGCTGAAACTGCATCACCTCGTCGATGATAAAATTCACGCGCGTTCCACGGGACCCTACTCGCTCGTCACGCAGCAGCCGCTCGGCGGCAAGGCCCAGTTCGGCGGACAGCGTTTCGGCGAGATGGAGGTCTGGGCGCTCGA
>CALALM010000067.1 GCA_937925565.1 uncultured Centipeda sp. | reverse complement strand
CCGTACACGAGAATATCATCTTCGCGCTGGACGGAACGCGGGAGGAAAAGGAGCGTATCTTCAAAGAGAACGTCGCACGGTTCTCGCTGGAAGGGCTGGAAAACGCCTATCCTGCGGGGCTCTCGGGCGGACAGCAGCAGCGCGTCGCCTTTGCACGTATCCTCGCACGCGGCGCGGATGTGCTGCTCCTCGACGAGCCGCTCTCCGCGCTCGACACTCACCTCAAGTGGCAGATCGAGCTTGCACTGCGCGAAATCCTCGCCATGCAGGACATCTCGGCGATCCTCGTCACACATGACCGCGACGAGGCATTCCGTATCGCACAGGAGATCGCGACCGTCGATCGCGGGCAGCTCACGCCGCCGACGGATAAGCACGAACTCTTTCGAAATCCCGGCACGCGTGCCGCGACCACACTCACGGGCTGCAAGAACATCTCTGCCGCTCACCGTGTAGACGAGCACCACGTCGAGGCGATCGACTGGGGCATCACGCTCCGCGTCGCAAATGCGGCGACGGACGTGCGCCACATCGCCGTCCGTGCACACTATCTTGTGCTTGCGTCAGAGAACGATGTGGATGCGCTCCCTGCACGCATCGCCGAGGTCATCGAGAGCACCTTTACCTACATCGTCATGCTGCGCTTTGCAGATGGAGCGATGCCCATCCGCTGGGAAATCGACAAAGCAACGTGGCACGCGCACGAAGGCGGCATCGGCGATATATTGTATTTCAACTTCCCCGTCGAGGAGCTTATGCTTCTGAGGGACTAAAGTGCAAAAATCCCGAACAGTGATTCGTCACCGTTCGGGATTTCTTATGCGATTTTTTCCAACTTCCCCACCGTCATTGTATAGCAGGTATCGGCGTAGTTTCGCGCTTCACTCTCGTGCGTGACGAGAAGGACGGCAGTACCCGCATCTGCCGTCTCACGCAGGAGACGGAGAACGCTCTGCGTATTCTCCTCATCGAGATCACCCGTCGGCTCATCCGCGAGGAGGATGCCCGGCTGCATCACGAGTGCGCGTGCGATTGTCACGCGCCTGAGTTCCCCGCCCGAGAGTTCGGACGGAGTGACCGATGCGAGCTTACGAATACCGAGACGTTCCATCAGTTCATCCGCACGCGGAGCAAATTTTTCTGCCTCGCCCGCAAGCAGTGCGGGCAGTAGTACATTCTCGCGCACCGTGAGCGCGGCGAGCGACATCAGACGCTGCGGAACGATGCCGATGTGGCGGCTGCGCAGACGGGTACGTGCGTCCTCCCCCATCGTATAGAGATCCACATCATCCACGAGTACGCGCCCCGTCACGGGCTTCATCAGCCCACCGAGGATATGGAGCAGCGTGCTCTTTCCACTGCCCGAACGCCCCGTCACCACTGTAAGAGTCCCTGCCGCAAGGCGGAAATCCGTCTCCTGCACCGCTATGAAATAGCCATCCTTTGCACTATAGCGCAAAAAGTCCTGACTGATTTTCTCCGCACGAAGTTCCATCATCCATCCTCCCGCAGCATCTCACTGATTTGCGTATTCGTCACGCGCCCCACCGTCCACGCTGCTGAAAGAGTTCCCGACAGGATCGCCACAGCGAGTGTATTCACGGCGAGCATGGCGATCGTTCCGACATCCGGCAGGAGATAGGGACGCATCAGCCCCTCTTTCATGAGTCCGGCAAACGGCAGCAGGACAAGTGCACCGATGGCGATACCTGCCGCTCCGCCTGTCGCCGAGGTAATGACCGCCTCCGTCAGCATCAATCGCAGCAAGAAGGAGCGTGTTGCGCCCGCGATACGCAGGATCAGGAACTCACGCCGCCGCTCCCGCGCCGACAGATGGAATCCGATGCCGAGAACGACAACGGCAATCACCCAAACAAATACAATCAGGACACCGACCGTTTCGAGAATGCCGCCGAGCCCTGCCTCCACATGATGCACCATCCCATGCGCTGGCTTTGCTGAGAGTGCAGGATACATCTGGTTGATGGCAGCCGCGAGCCCATCGGGCGTGAACCCCTCCGCTGTTCGAATCATCACGGCAGAGACGGCATTTCCCGTGGGAATCCCCTGGAAATAATCGAAGTCAAGCGATGCCGCATTAGCCATCATCGCACGCATCGTCTCCATATTCGTATAGACTGCCGTATCCATCCCCGTTCCTGTCGGACTCAGCCGCCCGACCACGCGGCATGGCGTGTTGTAAAATGTCAACATCGCATCCGCAGGAACCGATATCCCGCTGCCGAC
>CALALM010000066.1 GCA_937925565.1 uncultured Centipeda sp. | reverse complement strand
CACATAGTCCGTAATTGCCGTGCCGACAACGGGAATGTCCTTCGTCGCGTTCGCCACCGACTGCGCCGCCGGCGTCGCGATCGCACAGATGAGATCCACCTTGTCACTGACGAACCGCTGCGCGATGTTCTGCAGGTTCGACTGATCCGCCTGCGCGTTCTGGCGGTCGATCGTGAGATTCTTGCCCTCCTCGTAGCCGCGCGCCTTGAGTCCATCCACGAACCCGCGATTCGCCGCATCGAGCGCATTGTGCTCCACGAGCTGGACAATGCCGATCTTATACGACTTCTCACCGCTTGCCTTCTGATCGCCGCCGCAGCCCGCCATCATGCCGAGCCCAAGCACTGCGATGCCAAGAGCGATGCCTTTCATTGCCGTTGTCATCCGCATCGAGATCCCACCTTTACTATTGTTTCATTTTTACAATACTGATTTATTATACATGGACATCATCAAAAAAGCTAGTATTCATACAATGAAAAATGTGAAGGGACTGCTCTGAGAAACGAAAACTTCCCAAAGCAGTCCCACAGTTTATGACGTTTGTCCTTCTTTTAAGAGATCCTCGAGCGTATGCCATGCGAGCACCGCACATTTTACGCGCGCCGGCATATTTGAGATATTCTTCAGTGCCACTGCCTCATCCAGTTCCTCAAGTGCAGCATCATCCGTCACCTCACGCTTGATCATCGCGGTGAAGAGCTGCGCAAGGCGATGTGCCTCCTCGACCGTCTTACCACGCATCAGGTCGATCATGATATCCGTGCTCGCCTGCGAGATCGCGCATCCGACACCTGTAAAGGCGCCGTCTTTGATGATGCCGTCCGCGATCTCAAGCTCGAGCGTGATCTCATCGCCGCAGCTCGGATTATGCCCGCGCTCGCGTACTGTTGCCGACGCGAGCGCTCCCTTGTTCTCCGGCGAGCGGCTGTGCTCGCCGATGACCTCCGTATAGAGATCGCCGAGCGCCGCTGTCTCAGTCGCCATAGCCAAGTACCCCCCGTACCTTTTTCAGAGCCGCGATAAACTGGTCGACATCCTCGTGCGTGTTGTAGAGATAGAAGCTCGCGCGGCACGTCGCATTCTGTCCGAGATAACGCATGAGCGGCTGCGCACAGTGATGCCCCGCACGGATCGCAACACCGTAGCTGTCGAGAATCGACGCAACGTCATGCGGGTGTACGTCCTTCACATTGAACGTGATGATGCCCGTCTTGTTATCGCGCGTCGTGTCACAGCCGTAAAGCTCCACAAACGGCAGTTCACGCAGCTTCGGCAGCGCATACGAGAGGAGATCCCGCTCAATTCGCTCGATGCGGTCAAATCCCACCTTTTCAAGATAGTCAATCGCCGCAATCAGCCCCGACGCACCGCTGACGTTCTGCGTGCCCGCCTCGAACTTCGCGGGAAGTTCAGCATACGTTGTTTCCTGCTCGCCCACATAGTCGATCATATCCCCACCGAAGAGGAACGGCGGCATCGCATCGAGTATGTCATATTTGCCGTAGAGGACACCGATCCCCATCGGCGAAAGCATCTTGTGTCCCGAGAATGCGAAGAAGTCCGCGTCCATCGCCTGCACATCCACCGCAATGTGCGGCACGCTCTGCGAGCCGTCCACGACGATGACCGCCCCGACCGCATGGGCGCGGTCGGCAATCGTACGTACATCGTTGACGAGACCGAGCACATTCGATACATGTGTCACGGCGACAATCTTCGTCTTTTCCGTGATCTTCTCCGCGATATCCGCCGCCGAGAGGTTCCCGTCCTCCGCAAGGTAGATGTATTTCAGCACCGCACCGCGCGCCTTTGCAACGAATTGCCACGGCACGATGTCGCTGTGATGCTCCGAGATCGTGATGACGATCTCATCGCCCTCGCGGATATTCGCACGCCCATAGCTGTACGCAACGAGGTTCAGTGCCTCCGTCGCATTCTTCGTGAAGATGATCTCCTCGGGACGCGCCGCGCCGATGAACTGCTGCGTCCGTACACGCGCCGTCTCATAGATATCCGTCGCCTTTACAGAAAGCTCGTATGCACCCCGATGCGGATTCGCGTTGCAGTAGGTGCAGTAGTCGGCGACCGCCTTGATGACAGCCTCCGGTTTCTGCGTCGTGGCACCGTTATCAAGATAGACGATGGGACGACCGTTCATCTTCGTCTGCAGGATCGGGAAATCCTGTAAATACTCGTTATTCCTGCGTTCCACCCAAAAGTCTCCTCTCAAGGTAGCCGGCAATCTCAGCGCGCAGCTCTTCGCTCTCGATGCGTGCCATCACCGGCTCAAAGGATGCCTCCACGATCAGCTGCTGCGCTGCACGATCGTCGAGACCCCGGCTCATCAGATAAAAGAGCTTTTCCGCGTCCATACGACCGATACTGACGGCATGGTGCCCGTCCACATCGCCCTCATGCGAGAGCATGAGCGGCACACTTCGGTTGCGCACATGGGGCGAGAAAAGCATTACCTCCTCATCCTCCTTGCCGACCGAGCCGCGCGCGCCCTGAATGAAGTCCAGCGTCCCGCGGAACGTCTTGACGCTGCGGTCCAGCAGAGCGCCGCGCACCTGCATATTTGCATCTGTGCGCCGACCCTCCTGACGGATTACATAGTTGAGGTCGATCTTGCGCGCCTCATCGCCGAAGTACAGCCCCCAGACATCCGCGCGTGCCTCATCTCCCGCGAGCGTCACGCGCAGCTCCGATGTCGTATGCACAGCGCCCGCCTCGACGAGCGTGCAGGAGAACAGTCCTCCGCGTGCCACATGCGCATGAATGCGGCTCGCCGCAGGTACATCCGCCGGCGCAAACTGAATATAGGTCAGTGCAAACTCTGCGCCCTCCGCGACATCCACATAGATCTCCTGCGCTCCATTCTCGCGCAGCTCCACCGTATATTTTGCATGCTCACCCGCTGCGGCGGAGAGCCTGATTTCATCCTTTGCATCCGCAAGCCCCGCAGGCACGGGCAGATCATTGACCCCGAGCCAGCGCCATGTCGGCATGGGGATACGGCTGAATACGTCCTGCATTGCCATCACCCCATCGTTCCTTCCAGTTCGATATTGACCAAATTGTTCATCTCGACTGCGTACTCCAGCGGCAGTTCCTTCGCAATCGGCTCGACAAAGCCGCGCACGATCATCGCGCGCGCCTCCTCCTCGTCAATGCCTCGGCTCATCAGATAGAAGATCGCCTCGTCGCTGATGCGCCCGATCTTCGCCTCGTGCCCGATGTCCACTGCGTCGCACGCGACATCCATCACGGGCAGCGTATCACTGCGCGACTCCGAGTCCAGCATGAGCGACTCGCAGTTGACCGAGCACTTTGCCCCGACCGCGCGCGGCGTCACCTTGACCCCGCTGCGGTAGATCGCAACACCGCCCGACTTCGAGATCGAGCGCGTGCTGATATTCGCCGACGTATTCGGCGCGTCAAAGATCACCGTCGCGCCCGTGTCCAGCTCCTGCCCCTTCGAGGCGAACGTAATGCCCGTGAACTCACAGCTCGCGTTCTCCCCATGCAGAATGCTTGTCGGATAGAGCATCGAAACGTGCGAGCCGAACGAGCCGGAGACCCACTCGACTGCGCCGTCCTTCTCCACCTTCACGCGCTTCGTGTTGAGATTCATCATATTGCGCGACCAGTTCTCGATCGTCGAGTAGCGCAGACGCGCGCCCTCCTTCACGAACAGCTCGACGCAGCCCGCATGGAGATTCGTCACATTGTACTTTGGCGCGGAACAGCCCTCAATGAAATGCAGGCTTGCGCCCTTCTCCACGATGATGAGCGTGTGCTCGAACTGTCCTGCCCCCGCCGCATTCAGACGGAAGTAGGACTGCAATGGGATGTCCACCTTGATCCCCTCGGGCACGTAGACGAACGAGCCGCCCGACCAGACCGCGCCGTGCAGAGCGGCAAATTTATGCGCCTTCGGCGGCACAAGCGTCATGAAGTACTGCTGTACGATGTCACCGTACTCCTGCAGCGCCGTCTCCATATCCGTATAGACGACGCCCTGCTCCACGAGCGACTCCTGAATCGAGTGATAGACCACCTCGGAGTCATACTGTGCGCCGACGCCCGCGAGCGAGGTCTTCTCCGCCTCGGGAATCCCCAGACGGTCGAACGTATCCTTGATATCCTCGGGCACCTCGTTCCAGTCCCCGACCATCTTTGCATCGGGGCGCACATAGGTCACGATCTCATCCATATTCAGATCGGAGAGATCCGGTCCCCATGCGGGCATTGGCATCGCATGGTAAACATCCAATGATTTCAGACGAAAATTCAGCATCCACTCCGGATCGTTCTTGCGTGCCGAGATGTCGCGGATGATCTCCTCCGTCAACCCCGACTGCGACTTGTACGCCGAGCGATCCTCATTTGTAATATCGTAGATCGTCCGCTCAATGTCGGCGACCTGCGTCTTTTTCCTTGACGTGAAGTCCTCCATTCGGCTCACCCCACTTTATCCTGATCCGCAAGGATACGGGCAAACCCCTCGTCATTGATCTGCTGAACGAGTTCCGCACCACCCTCGCGCACGATCTTGCCCTGCGCAACGACATGCACACGGTCTACCTTGAGCTTATCGAGGATCTTCGCATTGTGCGTGATGATGATACAGGAGTTCTCCGCCGTGTGGAATTTCGCCACACCCTCGGACACAATCTGCACCGCATCCACATCCAGACCTGAGTCCGTCTCGTCGAGCAATGCCAGCTTCGGCTGCAGCATGAGCAGCTGCAGCACCTCGCTGCGCTTCTTCTCACCGCCCGAGAATCCGACATTCAGATAGCGCTGTGCATAGCTCGGATCGATCTTCAGCTCCGCCATCATCGCGTTCAGTTCCTTGCGGAACGGCATGAGCTTCACACGCTCGCCCGTAATCATCTGGCGCGCCGTGCGGATCATATTCTCCACCGTGATCCCCGGAATCTCCTCCGGCGACTGAAATGCAAGGAAAAGTCCACGACGCGCACGCTCAAATGCGCGCAGCTCGCCGATATCCTCCCCTTCGAGGACAAGACTTCCACCCGTCACCTCATACTTCGGATGCCCCATGATGACATTCATCAGCGTCGACTTCCCGGAGCCGTTCGGCCCGAGAATGACATGCACCTCACCCTTGCAAACGGTGAGATTCAGCCCCTTTAGAATCTCCTTGCCCTCTACGCCCGCGTGAAGATCCTTTATTTGCAGCAATACCTCTGCCATACTAAACTCTCCTTATATATCCTTATATATCAGTGATTCCTTAATCCTTACAAAAATACTCAGGATTACGTTTTCATCATTGTATTTGCTTTCATATAAAAAGTCAATAACCTTGAGCACGATCTATAAACAAAACAAATAATTGAGATTCCTTTTCACAAAAAGAGGGACTGTTGCAGGAGATACTCTCTCCATACAATAGACCCTTTTCATCGTTCAAGGCGCCCTTTCCACCGCAAGCGATCCCCCTTCCCCGCTGTGGCGAGGAAGGCTTTTAGATTCCGAAATCCCACTCTATTAGCTTCCCCCGTCGTTACGAGGGAAGTGGCGAGCATCGCGAGCCGATAGGGGTGCCCCTTAATTCAGTTCCTTAAAATGCTTCTTCAGAATTTGCTTCCCAATATAAATCCCGATCACGCCGCCAAGGAATGCAATCCCCATGCCGGCAGCGAGGAATACGCCCGTACTGTGCTCGACGAACTTCTGAATCCGCTCCATATCCATGCCCGCCTCCTGCCAACGGACCATTTCCTGCTCGAGGAAGAAGAGGAGCGGGATTGCGCCGCCGAAGACGTATGCCGCCTGTATCAGCCCATAGCTTGCCGCGAGCACGGGCACGCGCTGTCCGACCTGCCGCACGAACACATCCACGATGAATGCGACCGCCGTCACCGACCCGACGAAGGGCACGTACATCATCCCCGAGAATCCGGCAAAGAGTGCCGTGCTAATCGCGACAAAGAGCGTGATTGCGCCGAACTTCGGAATCTTCTTCACGATGAACAGGAATACCGTCCCGAGCAGCACACCGATGAGCGCGGGGCTCATCGCGTGCATCGCCGGCGAGAGTAGCACCGTCAGCGCACCGATGCCCAGCACGAGCACGCCGTACAGTGCCGAGAGTATACCGATCAGGACAAAGTCACTGATTTTCCAAGCATTCATTATGTTTTTCCTCCAATAGATCGTTATCTGATACGCTCACGAAAGAGCCGCTCAAGTGTGGCTGCATCCCGCAGTGCAAAGTCCTCTGCAATCCGCCCATCCTCGAGGAGAATCACGCGGTTGCACGAATTCATGATGAACTCATAGTCATGCGTAATGATGATGGCGGCATTCTCCGACCCTGTAAATTCATCAATGAGCGTGCAGACCGTACGCATATTGGCATAGTCCAACCCGCTCGTCGGCTCATCGAAAATGCCGATGCGCTTGTGCAGGAGACAAGCGGCAGCAATCACAAGCCGCTGCTTCTGCCCCATCGACAGCCGCATCGGATGCTCGTCAATCAGCGGCAGCAGACGGAACTGCGCAAGCACCGTACGAATGCGCGCATCGATGTCCTCCACCTCCTCATTTCCAAGCAGGAGATCATTGTATAGGCTGGAGCCGAAGATCTGAAAATCCACATTCTGCATCACATAGCTGACCGCCGTATAGCGTTTGCGTGCGGCAAGTGTCGCCCCGCCAACAAAGAGACGACCGCCGCGCTCCCGCAGCAGCCCGCAGATGATTTTCGCGAGCGTACTCTTGCCGCAGCCGTTATGCCCGAGGAGAGCGATACGGTCACCCGCTCGCACAGAGAGCGAGACATCGCGCAGGACATCCTGCCCGCGCACATAGCCAAACGAAATATGTTCGAGTGACAGCAGCTCTGCACCGCCCATCGCAGGAGCAGCGTGCTCACATGCCGCACGCGTATGAAAAAGATCGAAGCCGCGTATGCCGAACGCGTTCAGTGCCTCGTTATTAAGTGCATTCATCTCCGCACCGCGATAGCGACGCACAATCGTCCCATGCTCCATTATGACGAGTTGGTCGCATACGCCGTGCAGATAGTAGAGACGATGCTCCGCCACCACAATCGTATAGCCGCGCTCCTTCAGTTCCTCAATCGTACGGCGGAGAAGTGCGATCGACGGATAGTCCAGATTTGCCGACGGCTCGTCCAACAGCAGGATCTTGCACTCCAACATCAGTGCCGAGGCAATCGCGATCTTCTGCTTCTCCCCGCCCGACAGCTCCGAGAACTTCCGTCCAAGAAAACGCTCAAGCGAAAGTGTCTCCACAACAGAGCGCAGCCGCCGCTCTATCTCATCACGCGGTACACCGAAGTTTTCACAGCCGAATACGAGGTCGGACAGCACATCGAGCGTAAAGAACTGATTATCGGGATTCTGGAACACCGTCGCCGCAATCCGCGAAATATCCCCAATCCGAAGGTTCTGCACATCCTGTCTGGCGAGGAAAACCTGCCCCTCCGCCGTGCCCTCGTAGAAACCGGGACAGAGACCATTGATGCGGCGCAGGAGCGTTGACTTCCCGCAGCCGCTCTCCCCCGCGATCACCATCACCTCGCCCGCCCCTGCCGTGCAGGAGTTCCCGCCGATGCTCTGCTGCGCCCTGTCCTGATATTGAAAGCCTACATTCTGTAACTCAATCATAGCGCACACCCTCAAACAACGGTAAGACAGAGCGCAAAGCCAAGCGGCGCAAGGAAGATCATCGCCCAATCCTTGCCGCCCATGCGGACATCGAAATAGGACGTGCGCGTCCCGCTGTATTCATAGCCCTTAACGAGTGCCGCTCCCGAGAACTCCTCCGTAATCTTCTCACTGCGG
>CALALM010000065.1 GCA_937925565.1 uncultured Centipeda sp. | reverse complement strand
ATTGTTAATCAAGCAGGTCTCCTGGCTCCAGTTCATCGTTCTTCCGCATCTTCCCGGGGATTTCTCCCCAGTGACTGCTGACAGGCATCAGCGCGCGGAATCACTCCCTGTTACAGTGGCGTGACCGCTCCGGCTTATGGAATAAGTATTCCCGTACCGGATTCCCTATGAAGCAATTGAGGCTCTGCATTACAAAACCTCTGCACTTGATCCATCATCAATATTTAGTTTTTATGGTACGATAGAATAGTAACACTGAAAACGACCTTTGTCAACAAAAAAAGAATCACTGCGTGAATTATCGCACAGTGATTCTCCATGTGTATAATTTTCATCAGTCGATGACATAGACCTCGACGTTGCGGCGTCCGAACCGGATTGCCTCGTCGTAGCTCTCCATGCAGAGGTCAATTGTATCTCCGACGATCGCACCGCCCGTATCGGCAGCGATCGCCTCACCGTAACCCGGGATAAAGAGGCGCGTACCAAGCGGGATGACGTCCGGATCGACCGCAACAACGCCATAGCGCGCAGGAATGCCGGTCGCCGTGATGCCGCTGCCGCCTCCGTCACTCGGGAGATAAGCGGACGCGTGCATCGTGTACACCGCACGATAGCGCGGAATGCCGCGGCTTACCTCGTATTCTTCACGTTCGCGTGCGAGACGCAGCTCGGTTCCCAACTCGTTCTCCGTGAGCCGGATGTGAAGTCCTGCCGTGACGGGCGTCGTCACTGCCGGCTCCACATCGACCTCATCCATATTATAGCCGTACTCCGCCACGACATCGCCGACCGTACGTCCGCTCGTCAGGACCTGCTGCGTGTCGTCCCAGAAGGAGATGCTCACGGGTACGGCACGGTATACGGAAATCTCCGTATGGTGTTCGTCCTCGTTGTGGAACACCTCGTAAGTGTCCTTCGCGCCGAGTTTCACGCCAAGTTTCTCAAAAATCCGTTCGGGTCTCGTCTGCACCGTCATGTCCGTGATGGTCTCGCCGTCAACGTGCACGCTCACACGCTGCATATTCTTTGGCAGTCCGTTCATCGTGAATCCGCTGGAGAGCATCATCATGCCCGCCATTATAGCGCAAAACAACGTGTTTTTTTTCGTCTGAATGAGCTGTCGCGGTTTCTTCCACTGCATAGAACTCCCCCTTTACTGAGGGCATTTTCCCACTTTAAGCTGAATTTTTCATGAAAAATGGGATATGGTGTAAAATTGAGAGAGATTTTCCCACATCATCCTCCACTTGAAAAGGAAAATCGTCCCACACAAAAACCCTGCATGCGGAGGATGTCTTCACATGCAGGGCGTGGATTTACGAAAGAACAATATAAGTGTTGCAATTTTTACGCAGTAATTTAGGAGTTATTTCCCCAACTTTGGATAAAGCCGCCGCGCATTCTCCGATGTATAGTGCGCGACATCCTCCACCGATTCGCCGCGCAGCTCTGCAATCTTCGCTGCGACATGCACGACGTAGGCGGGCTCATTGCGCTTGCCGCGCTTCGGCACGGGAGCGAGATAGGGGCTGTCCGTCTCGATGAGGAGCCTCTCCTGCGGTGCCTCCCGCACGATGTCGGGGAGTTTTGCCGCATTCTTGAACGTAAGAGGACCGTCGATGCCGATGTAGTAGCCCATCTTCCACAGCTCGCGCGCCGTCTCAAGGCTGCCCGAGTAGCAGTGGAGTACGCCCGTGAGATCACGCCCCTCCACCTTTAGGATTGCGAGCGTATCCCCGTGCGCCTCGCGGTCGTGGATGCAGACGGGCAGTCCCGCCGCACGCGCAATGTCAAGCTGCGTGACGAAGAGCTCGCGCTGCATGGCGCGCACCTGCGGATCTTTCTCCCAGTAGTAGTCAAGCCCGATCTCACCGATCGCAACGACCTTCGGATGCTTCGCCCATGTGAGCAGCTGTGCGCACTCCGCATCCGTCAGCACGCACGCACTCTCGGGATGCACGCCGACGGCGGCATAGAGTGCGGGGTACTGCTCCGCATCGGCGATGACCTGCGCGGATGCCGCCATCGTGTCACCCATGCTGATGATCTGCGCGACCCCCGCCTCCTCTGCGCGTGCAATCATCGCCGCGCGGTCGTCATCGTAGCGCTCGTCATACAGATGCGCGTGCGTATCAATGAATGTCGTCATTTTTCGATCTCAATGCGCGGGAAGAGCTGCTCTGCCAAGCCGACCGTGTGCCCGTTCGGCGTGCCGCCCCACGCAGCATCCGCGAGCCGCACGCTGTCAAAGTCCGACGTAAAGCCCAGCTGCTCGTGGATGCGGCGCGCGGTCACGGGCAGGAACGGGGAGATCAGAACGCTCGTCACGCGCAGCGACTCGACCAGATGATAGAGCACGGAGTCGAGCTCTGCCGCCTTCGCCTCATCCTTGGCGAGTGTCCACGGTGCGGTTTCGTCGATGTACTTGTTCGTGCGCGAGATGAGCGCCCACGCGGTCTTGATTGCGGCGGAGAGTTCCATGCGCTCCATCTGCTCCGTGTAGTCCGCAAATGTCGCTGCCGCCATGTCCTCAAGTACCGCGTCGAAGTCCGTACGCCCCGCCCCCTTCGTGATAACGCCCCCTCGATACTTCTTTGCAATCG
>CALALM010000064.1 GCA_937925565.1 uncultured Centipeda sp. | reverse complement strand
AAATCTGACATGCTATCTCTCCTAAAATCCATGCTCCAAAAGAAATTCCCGCGTCAGCCCTGCGCTCGTCTCAGCAGAATTTTCGCTGCCGAGCAGTTTCAGCGCATATTTCCCGAGAATATCCGTCTCAATGTTGAGCGGACTGCCGACGTGCTTCGCACCGAGATTTGTTACCGTGCGCGTATGCGGGATGAGGCTGACAGTAAAATCTGACGTGCCCACGCGTGCGACCGTAAGGCTGATGCCGTCAAGTGCAACCGAACCCTTTTCGACAATTCCGCGCAGGATCTCATTCCCTGCGGCAACCGTCATCAAGATCGCATTGCCCTCCTCGTGCATCTCCGTGATCTTACCCACACCGTCAATATGTCCGCTGACAAAGTGTCCGCCAAGCCGCGTCGTCGGGAGCAGGGCACGTTCGAGGTTGAGCGGTGCACCTGCGTTAAGTCCCGCAAGTGATGTGCGTCGAATCGTTTCCGGCATGACCGCCGCGCGAAATCCGTGTGTGTCAAACCGTGTCACTGTGAGACAAATGCCGTTCACGGCAATGCTGTCACCGATATGCGCATCCGACTGAACGAGCTTTGCCCCAATCGTGATATTGCCGCCCGAAAGTCCGCCAAAGGTGCCGACCTCTTCAATGATTCCTGTAAACATGACGCCTCCTCACTGCGCCGACGCGCGCGGATATCCCGTGACGAGGATGTCCGCACCGACCTGCTCCACCGTCACATCCGCAAGGTGCAGCGCCACCTGCGGACTGTCAAAGCCCTTGCCGCCGATCGGCGTTTTCGCCGTCTCGCCGCCCATCAGCATCGGCGCGATGAAGGCGTGAACCTTGTCCACATAGCCGCCCGCAAGGAACGACCAGTTCACCGTAGCTCCACCCTCAACGAAGAGGGATGTGATCTCTCTCTCGCCGAGGCAGTCGAGCAGAGCGGCGATGTCCACGCGCTCCGCACCGAGCGTCACGACCTCTGCGCCGCAGGCGCGGAGGAGATTTACACGACGCTGGTCGGCACGCTCACTCACGGCGATCAGCGTCGGTGCCGCGCCGTCCGTCACAAGCTTTGCATCCATCGGCGTACGCGCCTCGGAGTCGAGTACAACGCGCAGAGGATTGTGTCCCGTGCGGTCAGGCAGACGCGTCGTAAGGCTCGGATCATCCGCAAGCACCGTACCAATGCCGACCAAAATTGCATCATACGCATTGCGGTACTCGTGCACGCGCGTACGCGCTGCCTCCCCCGTGATCCACTGAGACCTGCCCGTGTGGCTTGCGATCTTGCCGTCAAGCGTCAGTGCCGTCTTAAGCGTGACGAAGGGCCTCTTCTGCGTGATCCATTTGAGGAACACCTCATTCTGCCGCCGCGCCTCCGCCTCGCATACCCCCGTTGCAGTTTCGATGCCCGCCGCCGTGAGCAAATGGATGCCGCGCCCCGCGACCAAGGGGTTCGGATCAGAGAGCGCAACGACGACGCGCGCGAGCCCTGCCGCAATCACAGCCTCGGCACATGGCCCTGTGCGCCCGTGATGCGCACAGGGCTCAAGCGTCACATAGAGCGTCGCCCCGCGTGCAAGCTCGCCCGCCATGCGCAGCGCATGAATCTCCGCATGCGGCTCGCCCGCCGCGCGATGCCAACCGCTCGCAACGATCGCCCCGTCTCGCACGATGACCGCGCCGACCAAAGGATTCGGCGAGGTGCGCCCGCGCGCGTACTCTGCAATCCGCAGAGCCTCGCGCATATAGGATTCGTCAAGTTCGTTCATAATGATCCGTTCTGTTCTATGCCGTCTTGGCAGGATGATGTTGTGCTCCACGCGAACACAACACAATTTGCTAAAATAAAATGCCGCCGGAAGAATCTCCTCCGGCGGCACATAAATCGTCCCAAGGAATCACTGATAAAAACTATCCGTGCTTCCTTCCATAGACGCGCCTTTTCTCATCCAGACTGCGAAGGCAATCACCTTCTTCACTGTCGGCTTCGGAATCTCACCGAATCGTGCCCCATCACAGGGGCTTGCGGGCTATACCGCCGGTGGGGATTTGCACCCCGCCTCAAAGAGCATCATTCGTATGCTATTGTAACACCACAGGTTCTCGCTGTCAATCGCCAATCTTACACGCCTTGCGAGTCTCCTCCGCACGACGCACAACATCGTCGAGATTCGCTCCGCAGACGGCGGCAATCGCGGCGACAACGCTTCCCTCAACGACGGGGCAGTCTGCCATGCGCAGACGTCGCTCCGGCATCTCCTCAAGGATCGTCTCGACCGTGAGGATGGAGCTGCCCGTGTCCATGAGAATGACAACGCCATCCGCGCCATACACCGCATCAATCGCCGCAACGATCCGCGCATAGCTCGTCCCGAAACCGCCGTCCTCCATGCCGCCCGCAATCGCAATGCGCGCGTCCTTTGCCATCATGCGGCAGGTCTCCGCAACACCGTGGGCGAGCGCGGCACTATGCGTTACAATCACAAGTCCGACCATATTATTTTCTCCGCTGCAGGTAAGTGCCGATGCCGCACACAGATCCTGCGAGAACCGCCGGCAGAATGTATTCTGCCTGTGGAAGAGCCTCCAGTACCATGACGCCGATCGTGCGGTCATGCACAATCATCGTACCGCCCGTCCAGCCAAGGATGGCAGTACCGAGCACCACGAGCACAGGATATTTGTCCATCAGCGTACCGATCAGCTGACTGCCGCCAACCACAATGGGGATGCTGATGATGAGCCCCAGCACGACAAGCAGAAAATCGCCGTGCGACGCGCCTGCAATCGCGATCACGTTATCAATCCCCATCGCTGCGTCAGCGATGATGATCGTCTTGACCGCGCCCGCGAACGTCTCCGCAGCCTCCACATGCTCTTCCCCGCCGGACGGCTTCATCAGCTTCACCGCAATCGGCAGCAGCACCAGTCCCCCGAGTGCCTGCAAGTAGGGCACGGAGAGCAGCTGCACGGCGAAGTACGTCATGATCAGACGGATGACAATCGCACCCGCCGTACCGACGTAGATTGCACGCTTTCGGAGATGCATGGGCAGCCGGTTCGACGCCATCGCAATGACGACGGCATTATCACCTGCGAGCACAAGATCAAGCACGATGATCGAAAAGAGTGCCACAAAGAACTGCGACGAAAAGAGTTCGACTTCCACAGCTTCTCCTTATTTTGCCATCATCTTTGCGAGCTTCTGCGCAAAGGCGACAGGATTTTCCGGCAGGATGCCCTCAATCAGCAGTGCCTGTGTATAGAGCAAGTCGCAGTAGTCCTTGAACTCCTCGCTGTCCTTACCCATTGCGTGCACCTCTTTCAGCTTCGCAAAAAGATCGTGATGCGGGTTGATCTCAAGGATACGCCGTGCCTTGAACATCGGATTGTTCATATCGGCAAAGGTCTGCTCCATCGAGAGCGACGGTCCCGCCTCATCCGCAACGAGGCAGACCGCACTCGAGCGCAGACGCTGCGAGATCTTGACCTCGGCGATCTTATCGCCGATGGCATCCTTCACGTCCTTGATGAGATCGTCATTCGCCTTGGCGATGTCCTCGGTCTCCTTCTTCGCCGCCTCGCTCTCCGCATCGTCGAGACCCAAGTCACCGCGGCTGATCGAGTGAAAACTCTTCCCCTCGTACTCGTGCACCGTCTCAATCGCGAACTCGTCCACAGGATCGAGCAGGAAGAGCACCTCGAACCCACGCTCACGCAGCTGCTCCATCTGCGGCAGCTGCTCAATCGTCGCCTGATCCTTTGCCGTCGCGTAGTAGATGCTCTTCTGACTCTCCGGCATACGCGCAATATACTCCTTGAGCGAGACGAGCTTCCCTTCCTTCGAACTGTGGAAAAGCAGGAGATCCTTCAGCTTGTCCACCGTATCGCGTCCGGAGTACATACTGTTGTAAATGCCGATCTTGAGCATGCGCCCGTATTCGTTCCAGAACTTCTCGTAGTCCTCACGGTTTTTCTCGAGCTTCTTGCCGAGTGCCTTGAGGACATTTTTCTCAAGGGCGCGTCCGATCGTCTTGAGCTCGCGACTCTGCTGCAGCAGTTCGCGCGAGATATTGAGTGAGAGGTCGGGCGAATCCACAAGCCCCTTGACAAAGCGCAGGTAGTCCGGCAGGAGATCCTTGCACTTATCCATGATGAATACATGGCGCGAGTAGAGCTGGATGCCCGGCTCGTAGTCCGCCTGATAGAGGTTGAACGGCGCGCGCGCGGGGATCTCAAGAAGTGCCGTGTACTCAACCGTGCCCTCCGCCTTCGTGTGGAATACCTCCATCGGTGCTTCCCACTCGTGGAACTGGTCGCGGAAGAAGTCGTTGTACTCCTCCTGCTTGATCTCAGACTTCGCGCGCGTCCAGAGCGGCTGCATCGAGTTCAGTGTGCGCAGCTCCGTCTTTTTGATCTTCTCCGCGCCCTCGATGATCTTGCCCTCATCATCGCGCGGCATCTCCTCCGTCGTCACATTCATGCGGATCGGGTAGCGCACATAGTCCGAGTATTTCTTCACGAGGCTTTCCAGTTCAAACGTGTCCGTATAGTCCGTCTCGCCTTCGGTGAACTCCTTCGCGAGGTGGATCGTCACCGTCGTGCCGCGCGTTTCCTTCTCCGTGTCCTCGATCGTGTAGCTGCCGTCGCCCGTCGACTCCCAGCGTGTTGCCTGCTGCTCACCCGCACGGCGCGTCACAATCGTCACCTTCTCCGCGACCATGAATGCCGAGTAGAAGCCCACGCCGAACTGACCGATCAGCTCCTTGTCCGGTGCGCCGCCGCTCTCCTCCTTCGCCTTTGCGAGCTGCTCCATGAACGCCTTCGTGCCCGACTTTGCAATCGTGCCGATGTTCTCCACAACCTCCGCCCGCGACATACCGATGCCGCTGTCCGAGATCGTCAGAGTCTTGCTCTCCTTGTCGGGCACGAGGAAAATCTCATAGTTCTCGTTGCCCTCAAGCAGTTCCCTGTTCGTCAGGCTCTCGAAATGCAGTTTGTCGAGCGCGTCCGACGCATTGGAAATCAGCTCGCGCAGGAAAATCTCGCGGTTCGTATAGATCGAGTGGATCATCAGATCGAGCAGCTGCTTTGTCTCAGCTTGAAACTCAAATGTTTCCTTTGCCATGTTATCGTTCTCCCTTGTATTCGATTATTTTGCATCACATTTATGCGTATGCAATTCTAAAACTGTTCTCCATTTTACACGAAAAATGACAAAAAGTCAAATATCGGCATCTCAACCGTATCCGCTGCAGGAAACTGCCGGGATCTATTTCTGCACCTTTGACGTCATATCCCACCATGCTTCAAGAGGATATTTTTGAGACCAAAGACACAAGGTTTTTATAAAATTTATCTTCGGTGAATTTTTCCGCCTGCAACAAACTTTCCCGACTTGCCCGCATGCGCCATTTTATATCTGTTCCTGCCTGAACAATCGCATCCATAAGATTTTGGACAACTGCCTCTTTTGAAACAATCATTGCACATTTTTCATTGACATATTCAACCAATCCGCCCGAACGCGTCACGATCAAAGGCAAACCGGCACACATCCCCTCAATGGCAACCAGTCCGGCAGCCTCCTCACATAACGACGGTATCACTTGTATGTCTGCTATTTGTTGGTATTTATATAGTTCCTCATTATTGACATATCCTGTAAATATGATTCGCCCCGTATGTTTCAGAGCCAATTCCTGAATGCGCTCCGTATATTCTGTCTTTTTTCCTCCTGCAAACGCACTGGAACCAACACAGAGCAATCGAATCTGTTCATTGGAAATTCCTGTGATTGCCGTCACTAATTCGAGAACCCCTTTTTCCGGAATCAATCTGCCGCAGTAAAGGACAATAAAATCATCTGGAGTGATTCCAAACGATTCACGTAATTGTATTTTTTCATCTATTGACATCCGCTTCTTGAATCTGGCGGGATTTATTCCGTTCCGCAACACGAAAGCATTGCCTTCCGGAATCAAACCAAGCCATTCCCGACGACAAAATTCACTCACCGTAATGACATAGTCATAATATATCCTGCTCCGTGGTTTTTCGTGCAAATGGCTGTGGTATACAATTTTTCCGGGGAACTGCCGTTGAAATTTTTTGTAGCCGACAATTTGTTCATCCTCTTCAAAAATGATAACATCCGGATCAGGGATATGGTTCTTTATATATCGATACGATTTATAAATATACTCTGAAAAGATATGCCCCTTCATAAATGCGGCATTTTTTCTTTTCCCAAAAATACGATGGTCAAGTTTTCCAAGAATACTGTCCCTTAAAAATACAAACTTTGTCTTTTTGAACTTCTCTGCGTGTTGGCGTGCCTTGGCATTATATGATTGGATCACCGTCAAATCCATTGCATTATAGATTTCGTTGTTTTCTGCCAAACTGCCGATGAGCGATTCAACTGCTCCGCCGAAAATCGCAGGGGTAATTCCATAGCGCTGTGCTATGATGACAACTTTTTTCCTGTTTTTCATGGGTAAGCTCTCCCCGCGTAACGATAACCCGTCAACACAAACAACGATGCACGCCCCTTAAAACTCAAACAGTCACACACAGTGCTTCCACCATCCGCTTCACCAATTCATTCAATGAATATCCCTGCACAGACCGTTCTCCATCTTGCGCAATCTGCACGCGTGCATCGTCATGCTGCAAATAGTAGTCGATTTTCCGAATCAGATCATCCACATCCTCATACTGCACAAGGTCGCGGTCAAAATCAATCGTCCCGTGCGACTGCTGCCCCCTGTTCATCAGCTGGAATGTCCGCGTCGCCAAGATCTCAAACGTGCGCGGGCTGACACTCCGGTGTACGTCATTGTTGATGTTCAGCACGATCCTGCTCCGCCGATAAATCGCCGCCACTTCGTTCGGAGATAACTCCCGATTCGCCAGAAAAGGAAACAGATGCGGGTGCTTCTTTCGATAGGAGCGGACTTTCCACGGATAGCGGTCGTCATACCATCGCCCGCCAACATACAGACGCATCATATTGTTAGACAGATGCTCCGCAACCCGCTCCAGAACTTCGACACGGTGCGGCATGACTGTGCCGATGAAGGACACGTCGATGTCCCGCGCCCCTTCCTTCGGGTAGTAAACGGACGGATCGTAACCGAGCGGAAGATAGGTCATCCTGACCTGAAACATCTGCGCGGCGTATGCGATATCCGTATACTCAAACGCAAATACATATTGATACCGCCGCATCCTTTGCCGGAAATCCATATCATAGCGGCGCACCGAGTCCCACATCATAAGCGCAGTTGGATGCTCCGCCCACAAATCCAAAATATCATCCGAAATCATACGCCCTGTCAGACAGAGCAGTACGGAGTCCGTGTGCATACACGCCCGCATAAAGGTGATGCAGTCCCTGCGCCAATCCTCTTCCCAACGCGTTTCGAGCGAGCGGCATCCCCATTTATACAGCCGACGGCTGAGATATGAACAGTTGGTATAAAAGGGGCGTTCGGCAAAGAAGTCGACGGTGTGCCCTCCCTCCCGCAGGACGCGGACAATGCTCTCGGAGTATCCATAATAGATCGGTCCGACGACAATAAAATGCACAGAGTCACCTTCTTTTTCGCACACTAACCCAGCTTCGTCAGGTATTCGTCAAGTTTCGCGGTCCAATGGTCATAGTTAAAATGCTCACGCGCAAAAGCCTGTATTTCCTTGCTAAGTGCGGGCAAATCCTCTCTCTGTGCCGCTGTTTCCCACGCCCCTGCAAGCGCTGCCACATTCTCCTGCGGAACAATCGTCCCATAGCGCCCATCACTTGTTAAATCATGAATCGCAGAGCCAAAGTCTGTCAACACCAGATAGTCACCAAAATAGATTGCTTCCACTGCCGAAATAGGAAATCCCTCCGATCGGCTCGTCATACACATGATCTTCGACGTTGCGTAGAGTTCATACAATTTTTTTCGGTCACTCACCCTGCCATAGAGGACAAGTCTCTCACCAACCCACGGATCTTCCTCGCACAGTCTTTCAACATACTCTCGGAAATGCGGCTCAGACTGCCCGACGATATAAAATTTCCAATCCGCAAACAGCTCTCGATCAACAGCACGAACCGCCTCCACGAACAGCTCCGTATTCTTGATGGGAACGCCGGGACGCCCGACGGTCAATATGATATTCTCACGCACCTCAGGTGATCGGATCGCCGAAAGCTCCACACCAAACAAAGATACCGGATTGGGAAGATATTCGATGCGTCCGCGAAAGAGGCGCATATTTTTTAGCACATCGTAAAAAGCGCGGTTTTCCACAGTGAAGAGATCAATCGCCGCACTTTTCCAATACTCCGGTATGACCTTGATCCTGCGCAGAAGCGTCCCGTCGTAAAAATGGGCAAAGCCATTCTCGTTCATATCCAGCTTGCTGTATACCCTGATGCCGGGATTCCGGCGCTTTGCCATACGAGCCAGCATATACGAGGCACCTCCATAGTTCGAAAACATAAGGATATCATAGTCCTGTGCATGCACCGTCAAATACTCTGCCGAGAGTTTCTTCTTTTGAGCGTAATCCTCTTCATTTCCAAGATATTCCAACGCACAATACGCTTCAAAATCCAGATTGCTCAACCGTTTCCGACCAAAATACGCATAGGTGCACATCCATCCATGATTTTTCCCGAGGTAGTACGGATACGAGCAAATTTCCTTGGTGAGATGTGTTACCGTGCTGTCCCCAAAAGAAATCATCAACAAGCGTTTCATATAACAGCCCTCTCGAAGTGATCCATCGCTAAAATCTTTACGTCATAAAACGGTATTATCAAAGCCTTATCTCTGCTCATCAATTATTTCGCACTTATCCCACAAATCAACATATTCAAGGATTCTTCCATACTGTAGCGACCAAGCACAGATGCCCTGCCATGCGCGGCAATCTTTTCACGTTCGTCTTCGTGCGAAAGGTAGTAAGCTATCTTATCAAGGAGTTCTTCCGTCGTGCGGAAGATCACCATATCCTCCCCCGGCATAAGCCCTGCATAGTCCATCCGCTCATCGACCAGTTGAAAACTTCCCGTTGCCATGATTTCAAATGTGCGTGGATTCACACTCTTATGTTCAGGCAGGTGGATATTCACACAGATTTTTGAGCTTGCGTAAAATTTTGCAGCATCCTCCGGCAATATGATCCCATTTGTGAGGAATCGTGTAATATTGGGATACTTTCTGTGAAATAAATGCTTCTTCCAAAAATAGCGTTCTTCGTAAAACGGTCCGTAAATGCCCATATGCCATTGATTCCGTATCGCATGGTCAGCCACTTCCTCTAATATATGTAGGCGATTTTTGAACGGTGCCCCCATAAACACGATATCCATATCCTTATTGCGTTGCGTTTCCACACTCGCATACGCGGCATTATATCCGACTGGACAGTATTCTGCGTGAATATTATAATGCTCATTCAGGTAGACGATATCCTGTTTTTCAAAAACATAAATACAGTCATAATATGGATAGAATGCTTCCTCCCCTCTTCGCCCAATAACACTGTCAACGAACCAGCATATAATTGGTACACCAATCGTTTTTTTTATATGTATCATATGCTCTGCACTGAGTATATCTCTTGGACCATTGATGAACAAAACAACATCAGGATGAAACACTTCTGCTGTTTTATATAGATTTTCCAACCACGCACAAAGATACCGATCGCGCCTTTGATGAAATCCGAGCTTATCCAGTTTCTTCTCAGGATATGAGCACACCTCACGATAGGACTCAGTCGG
>CALALM010000063.1 GCA_937925565.1 uncultured Centipeda sp. | reverse complement strand
ACCAGCGTGAAGATGCAGTTCTTCATGATCAACGGGGGATTATTTCCTATGCGGGGTTCTGCGGGGATCTTGATGATGAGATGTTGAGTAGAAAAATATACGCCTTTCTGAATGACAAGGCATTGCAGAAGAAGATCCGTGCAAAGGGAAGTGCGATTTTTACGGATGCACATACGGAAGAGATGTTAGAGGAGGTAACGACGCGTGCTGAGGCATGGAAAATATAGTCTACGTCCCATTCATCAGGATGATTTGCCGATGCTCTTGGCGTGGCGAAATTCAGACCGCATTTCCTCTGAGATGCTGACCACACATAAGATCACATGGGCGGAGCACGAGGCATGGTTCAAGCATATTCATCAGCAGAAACCTCCACGAAACTTTGTGTTCTGTTATGAGGATCGGGCGATTGGCTATATGGGGTTTTCCGATTGGGATGAAAAAAATAGGACTTGCTCATCTAGTTCATACATAGGCGCGATGTTGGATGTTCCGATCGATGCAGGACTTTTCGTAGATTATATGGGCCTTGAGTATATTTTCTCACATACGGAGATGAATAAGGTATGGTCTTATGTTTTTGAGCATAACAAACGTGCCTACAAACTCAATCTCTTGCTTGGCTATAAAGATGAAGGATATTTACGGCAGCATTTCCTGCAAAACGGAAGACTTCGGGATGTCCATGTGATTGGGATTCTGCGGTCAGAATGGAAGCAGGAAAAGGAACGTATTGATCAGCTGTATGGAGGGGCAAAGGCATGACAGAAGCAGAATTTTTGGAAGAGATGCAGACAATCCTCGATGTCGAGGATGTGGTCGATATGGATGTGAATTTAGAGGACTTTGATACGTGGGATTCCCTCAGCTTCGTGAGCTTTCTTGCGGCGATGAGCGGGCAATGTGCGCATCGCATTGAGCCGAAGGCGGTGCGGGGAGCAAAGACGGTTCGGGAGCTATATGCACTGACACAGGGGTAATCCAATGGATGTCACATACGATTTTTCCTCAAAGAACTTCATCGTCATTGGAGCCAGTTCCGGTATGGGACGGCAGATTGTGGAGGACCTAGCTGAGGCGGGTGCGCATGTCCTTGCTGTGGCACGGCGAGAAGATCTTCTTCGTAAGTTGCAGGAGAAGTATCCAGAGCACATCTCCATCGCGTTGGTTGATATGATGGCGACACATCCTCTGGATGGGGTTCTTGCGCCATTCGTTGCGGCGCTTGGTAAACTCCATGGTGCTGTTTATACGGCGG
>CALALM010000062.1 GCA_937925565.1 uncultured Centipeda sp. | reverse complement strand
TATGACTTTGCCGAGGTCGGACCAAAGGATATGTATCTCCTGCACCACGAGGAACTCGAATCCCTTGCAAAAAATATCAAGGGCATCAGGCGCATCCGCTTCTTCATGACGTTCGGCGAGAGCTATCTGACGCATCTGCGCTGTCTTGAGAACGTCGGCATGACATCGATCGAGCCGATCGACTTCGAGGGGCACAAGATCATCCCCCTGCAGTTCCTCAAGGCAGTGCTGCCCGATCCCGCGAGCCTCGGTCCGCGGACGAAGGGCAAGACAAACATCGGCTGCATCTTCCGCGGGAAGAAGGACGGCAAGGAGAAGAATTACTATCTTTACAATGTCTGTGACCATGAGAAATGCTACGCCGAGGTCGGCTCGCAGGCGGTCGCCTACACGACGGGCGTGCCCGCGATGATCGGCGCGATGTTGGTGATGACGGGCAAGTGGCGCCGTCCCGGTGTGTTCAACGTCGAGGAGTTCGATCCCGATCCGTTCATGGACGTGCTGAACGTCTGGGGGCTACCGTGGCAGGAGAGTCATAACCCGGTGCTGGTGGACTGATGGGGACGTTTGTGCAGTGGCGCGCGGAGTGGAACGCGGTACCGACGCCCTCCTATCTCGTCTATGAGGAGCTGCTTGAGAAAAATCTGCGTATTCTTGCCGAAGTTGCGGAGGATACGGGCGCAAAGGTGCTGCTTGCGCAGAAATGTTTTTCCATGTATCACTACTATCCGCTGATCGGGCGCTATCTCGCGGGAACGACGGCGAGCGGCATCTATGAGGCACGCCTCTCGCAGGAGGAGATGGGAAAGGAGAATCACGTCTTCAAGCCAGCCTATGAGGAAGACGAACTGCATCGCCTCGCCGCGATCTGCGATCACATCATCTTCAACTCGTTCGCCCAGTGGGAGCGTTTCAGTGCGCAGGCACGGGCGGCAGGTGTGTCCTGCGGCATCCGCATCAACCCCGAGTGCTCGACGCAGGAGCATGCGATCTACGATCCCTGCGCGCCGGGGTCGCGTCTTGGTGTGAAGATTGCGGATTTCCGCGAGGATTTGCTCGATGGGCTGGATGGTCTGCACTTTCATACACTCTGCGAGCAGGGCGCAGACGCGCTTGCTCTGACGCTCGAAGCCGTGGAGGAAAAGTTTGGCAGATATCTCTACGCGATGAAATGGCTGAACTTCGGCGGAGGGCACCACATCACACGCGAGGGCTATGACATCGCACTGCTCAAAAAATTGATTCGCCATGTGCAGGAGAAATATGACGTGGCGGTCTATCTCGAACCGGGCGAGGCGGTTGCGCTGAATGCAGGCTTCCTCGTTGCCGAGGTGCTCGAAGTACAGGCGGGCGGGAATGTAATCCTCAATACGTCGGCTACCTGCCACATGCCCGATGTGATCGAGATGCCCTACCGTCCGCCCGTCATCGGTGCGGGCGAAGCGGGGGAGAAGGCGCATACGTATACGCTCACGGGACCGACCTGCCTCGCGGGCGATACGATCGGCACTTACTCGTTTGACGCGCCGCTTATTGTTGGGTCTCGTGTCATCTTTGGTGATATGGCGATCTATACGATGGTCAAGAACAACACGTTCAACGGCATGCCGCTACCGAACATTATCGCTGTTCCTCCGAGTGGAGATTGGGAGATTGTACGCGCATTCGGTTACGATGATTTCAAGATGAGGCTTTGAGATGAGAGGAACTGCTGTGATGGTGGTTCCTCTTTTGTGTTTCGTTGGATACGCATACGGGACTTTTTGACATATCAAACCATTAAACAAAAATAGTTATTAAAAAGTATAAATTTCTGTTGACAAGTAAAGTCCCCTGTGCTATGATTAACCCATCATAAGGACATACGCAATCGCTTGAAACGAAAGCGATTGGTTTTATCAAAAGGAGGATATTCAATGTCACTCATCAACAAGGAAATCAGCGATTTTAAGGTAGACGCATTCCAGAAGAAGGAAGGCGGTCAGGGCGAGTTCGTTCAGTACACAAAGGCGGATCTCAAGGGCAAGTGGAGCGTGTTCTTCTTCTATCCGGCGGACTTCACGTTTGTCTGCCCGACGGAGCTGGCGGATCTCCAGGATCAGTATGCGGAGTTCCAGAAGCTCGGCTGCGAGATCTTCGGCGTTTCCTGCGACTCCCACTTCGTACATAAGGCGTGGCACGAGAGCTCTGAGCTTGTCGGCAAGCTCACCTATCCGATGCTCGCAGACCCGACGGCAAAGCTCGCACGCGACTTCGATGTTTACATCGAGGAGGACGGACGCTCCGAGCGCGGTACATTCGTCGTGAATCCCGAGGGCAAGATTGTTTCCTATGAGGTGAGTGCAGGCAACGTCGGTCGCAATGCACAGGAGCTTCTCCGCAAGGTGCAGGCGCTCCAGTTCGTCGCGAAGCACGGCGATGAGGTTTGCCCCGCACGTTGGAAGCCGGGTGAAAAGACGCTGAAGCCGAGCTTCGATCTCGTCGGCAAACTCTAAGAAATTGAACCGGCACTTCGCGAGGCAGCTTGCGGAGTGCTTTTTCCTATGGAGCACGGATTGATTCAGAGAATCCATATCAGGAGAAGAAGAGGTGCTTTGGTGGACAAAATGTATGATGCCGTCATCGTCGGCGGCGGTCCTGCAGGGCTTTCCGCCGCCATCTATCTGGCGCGTGCGAAATGCAAGGTGCTGGTCATCGAGAAGGAGAAGATCGGTGGACAGATCACGATTACTGCCGATGTTGTGAACTACCCCGGCACGGGGAAGGTCAGCGGCTCCGAGCTTGCGGCACAGATGGAGGAGCAGGCGCGTGGATTTGGTGCGGAGTTCGTCACGGCAGAGGTCATCGGTCTCAAGCTCGATCAGGATATTAAGGAACTTGAGACGACGGCGGGCACGGTGGAGGCGCTCAGTGTTATCCTCGCGACGGGGGCAAATCCGCGCAAGGTGGGGTTCTACGGTGAGAAGAAGTTCCAAGGGCGTGGTGTTGCCTACTGCGCAACCTGTGATGCCGAGTTCTTCACGGGCATGGACATTTTCGTCATCGGCGGCGGTCTTGCGGCGGTGGAGGAGAGTATGTTCCTCTCGCGCTATGGCAAATCCGTCACGATCCTCGTGCGCAGTGACAAGTTCCGTGCGCCGCAGACAGCAGTGGACGCACTTGCGAACTACCCGAATATCAGCGTGCGCTTCAATACGGTGGTGGAGCGTGTCGGCGGTGAGACGATGATTTCCTATGCTGATTTTCGCGACGAGAAGACGGGCAAGATTGAGCACTATATGGCGAAGGACGGGGAGACGTTCGGCGTCTTTGTCTTTGCCGGCTATATCCCGAACACGGGGCTCTTCCGTGAGCACGTCGCGCTCAACGAGCAGGGCTACGTCATCACGAACGAGGAGAAGGAAACGAATGTCAAGGGGGTCTTTGCGGCAGGCGATGTCTGCATCAAAACGCTGCGTCAGGTGGTGACGGCGGTTTCCGACGGTGCTGTCTCTGCGGTTGCGGCAGAGCGTCATGCGGCGGCACTGCATGACCGACTGAAGCTGCCCGCCTTTGCCCGCGCCGAGGTGGATGCAAAGCGCTTTGAGCAGCGCAAGTCCTCCATTGAGAAGGAAGCGGCAGAGGGGAATGAAACGAACTTTATCTCTGCCGAGATCCGCGCGCAGCTGGCGGCGGTCTTCGAAAAGTTCGAGCGTCCGGTCAAAATTGTCGGACACTATGATGACGGCGATCTCTCACGCGAACTGCGCGGCTTTATGGATGAATTTGCAGGTCTCACGGACAAGATCAGCTACGAGGAGAGCGAGGCGGCAGGCGGCGAACCGGGCGTCGAGGTCCTGCGTGCTGACGGCACGTCAAGCGGCATTACGTTCCACGCTGTTCCGGGCGGACATGAGTTCAACTCGTTTATCCTAGCTCTCTACAATGTGGCAGGCCCCGGTCAGGAACTGCGCGACGAGACGCGCGCGAAAATTGAGCAGATTTCCGCGCCCTCCGATGTCAAAGTTCTCATGTCCCTCTCCTGCACGATGTGCCCCGATGTTGTTGCAGCCGTGCAGCGCATTGCGGCAGAGCGGGAGAATGTGCGCGCTGACATCT
>CALALM010000061.1 GCA_937925565.1 uncultured Centipeda sp. | reverse complement strand
GGTTGAGGCGCGTACGGTACAGGTAGCGGCGGTTTTCCGCTGCCTTGACGACGGCGACAACGGCGTCGCGCTCCGTATCCGAGATGCGCACGACGCTGGCTGCGTCGACATAGTAGCCCGTGTCATCCTCGGCATCGACGAAGCGCATGTCCTCAGCTGCATGGCCCACATTGAAGCTCGCAAGAAAAACGAGAGCAGCAAGCACAAATCCACCTGCTGTGAAACGCTGCATTGGGGGGTCGCCTCCTTTCCATTCTTTTGTCCGAGTCGCGTCTATTATAGATGAAAAAATTTTTTGCGTCAAATTTAGATTCGATGAGGGGGCTTATTTATGAAAACGCCTCGATACGTTTGCGTTCCTCTGCTTGCAGATCGGCGGCAAAGGCGGCGAATCCGTTCAAGTCCCCTGTGTTGAGGTAGTTGATATATTCCTTGCGCCGCTCGACGGGGATAACAATAGGCGTTAGATCGGCGAGGAAGCAGCTATATACCATGAGGGCACGCCCTACACGCCCGTTTCCGTCGGGGAAGGGGTGAATGTGTTCAAAGGCGATGTGTTGACGGCAAAGAGCGAGTACCCTGTCTGAATCGGATACCGCCGCCGTCATTTGCGCGTCAAGGTTCGCTATCCAATCCGTGAGCGCGGCGGGGACGAGATAGGGCGGTGTAGGGGTAAAATCCGCGCCGATGATGAGGTTCGGGCGCGTCTTAAACTGCCCCGGAACACTCTCTATTGTGTCCCTGCAAAGAAGCGCGTGCACCTCACGGATGAGGGCGAGCGAGAGCGGCGCGGCTTTCTGTGTGCGCTCGATGAGAAAGGGCATGAACGCCTTATAGTTCAGTATCTCGTTCAGTTCGCGCATATCCATTGCGCGCGGGATATATCCGTCAATGAGTATGCTTTTCGTCTCTCCTTGTGTGAGTGTATTCCCTTCAATCGCGGTGGAATGGTGTGCCATGCGTACCATGAGATCGGCGATATAATCCGCTGAATAGGTCATGAAAAGCCTCCTTTTGTATATGTGCAGCATGGCGGGGTCGCATCCGAATCGGACACGGGGAACGGTGGCGGCGCATCGCGTACAGTCATAACTTGCGTCGGAGTTCGATCACCTTGCCCAGAATCTGGACGGGCAAGGATTCTATTTCATCGTTCGTGTAGAAATGCGGTTCATAGATGGCGGCATTATACCCGATGAGCATAAGCCCGCCATGATTCCTGTGTATCTTCTTCACGGTCGCCGCGTCGCCGTCAATGAGAATGACGGCAATATCGCCCGTCTCGGCGGTGGCTTGCTTGCGAACAATGACAACATCATCAACAAAAAGAACAGGCTGCATGGATTCATCGCGGATGAGCAGGGCGAGAAACTCCCCCGTGCGTGCAAGTTCCGCGTTGATCTCCTCATAGTCTATGATATCTTCCACGGCTTCTATCGGGATACCCGCCGGAATGGAGGAAAAAACGGGGATGCGCACGCCCTTCTTCTGCGGGCGCGGTGCAGGGGCGGCGGGGGTGGTAGCTTTCCATCCCATGAGTTCAGACGGCGTAACCCCGAACAACGTAGCCAGTTTGACAATTGTTTCATGCTTGATGTTTTTAATTTCGCCGCTTTCGTAGCGTTGTACTGTAGCGTTCCGAACACCAATTTTTTCGCCTACATCGGCTAACGTCATACCTTTTTCTAAACGCAGACGCTTCATATTTTCGTTGAGACTTGCCATTATACGTACCTTCATTCAATATTTTATAGTTACATAGTAATATATTTTTACGCAAAACGCAAATAAAATTTACACAGGAAGAAAAAAGTTACGTTTTAGGTATTGACGAAAAAGAAATAAAGACTTAATATAATATTACGCATTGTGTAATATGCGAAAAGGAGGTGTGAAAATGACAAAAGTAGATGTTTTGGGATTGCGGAAGTTCCTTGTTGATCGCCGAATTTTTACGGCGCGGGATTTGGCGCGGGTGTGTGGTGTGAGTAATCCAACAGCTGAAAAAGTTTTACGCGGTGAGGCACGCCCGTCCTCTAAGGTAATGTATGCCATTGTGGACGTTCTGAATATGCCTGAGGATGAGGCTGGGCGTAATTTTTTAGTCGATAAGTTACACATTGCGTAACTTGAAGCCGATGCGTTCATCCGCGCTGCGCGCGTCGCATGATGGACGGTCACGCATGGCAAGGATGGCGGGACACGCCGAAAGGAGGCACACGATGAAGATCAAACAGGGGGAAGAACGCGTCATGTACCAGTTCCCCACGCACATGAGCGCGGGACAAGCAGTGTGGGAGTATATGCGCGTAGTAGGTGAGGCAAAGACCGAACGCCGCTATGCCCTTCTCAAACGCTTGATCGGTGCAGGATGGGACGTATATATCACCCGTGAGATGGCGGCATATCTGCGCCGCACCTATGGCAGCACAATCACGAAAAAAGCCGCCATAGATGCGGCGAACATCTACGGCGGCAAAAATGAGAACGGGCACGGTGGCGGGGGCGCTTGTGCCCGTTCTTTTGTGTGTCGTTCGGAATGACGGGAAAGAGATGTGTGACGTTGTTCAGCGTCTTTTGTGTCCAATTTAGACATAAAAGGCGAATGCGTTTTTGCATTTTTGAAATCTGTGAAGCCTTCCGGCGCAAGAGAAAAAGGAGAATAAAAAGGATTATAAATTCACCAATAAACAGTTGACAAATACGAAGTATAAACATCGAATAAATAAAGAATATATTTATAACATCTAATGAAATATACTGCATATACTTAACTATCCATAAGGTTAATTTGGATAGTTAGAAATGGCGGCGAAAAGGAACGCTTGCACGGATGGAAAAGAAGTGGTGATAGCGCAGATGATGCCGTCGCGGATGGCAAGGCAACTCAAAGAGAAAATGGGGACAAATGTAGGAACAGCGGGCAACTCGGACATTTTTGTCTGCGTTGCACACTCCCCCAGTGCTTCAGGTACTACCAACGCCGAAAGCGTACACGGGTCTGTGAATCCCGGCATTTGTGTGCGTGGAAAAAGAAAAAAGGTGCTGACAACGTGACAAATTTGCATTATCCATAATGGGTGGGTAGATACAGACACAATACGCGACGGCGGGGGATTCTGTCTTGCATGATTTGTAAACTTGCACGGAGGAATAGTTATCTTTAGAAAATACCTCTGCCGCCCGCCATCGCGCGGGCTTTTTGTTTGCCTACACGTTGCCTACAAATTCCCGCAAATGGTACGTATGCGGCGTTTTCTCCAATGGTGGGGAAACCTCCGCGAAGCCCGTAAAATATGGACTTTCAATGTTTTTTATAGTATACTGGTGCAGAGATTTTTTCAGTATGCTATACTGTAGTATAATAACGTCGAACTACTTTTAAAAGACTGGAGAACGCGCCGATGACCGAGCTTATAAAAATGCGTATCCTGCTCGCACTGATGATTGCCTGTGCCGCATTTCCGGTGACTGTCGATGCAGCTTTTCGCGGGAACTCGGATACGGGGTTTCAGCATCTGGATTTTATCGAGAATGAGCGGCGCGAGGAGCGTGCGAACCGACTCACGAAGGAGCAGGAGAAGCTGCTCGCGGATGTGGCGACGATGGAAAAATATCTGCGCCGTCCCGTGACAGAGGACGCCCCGTCGCCGATTGCGTTTGAGGGCGATGATCTGACCTATGACGAGCGCACGGGTGCGTTCACGGCGAAGGGACATGTGGATATTGTACAGCTCGCGGCGCGGCGTTTTCAGGGCGACTATGTGGAGGGAAATACCGTTTCGGGCGATGTTTCCGTCCCCGACCGTGCACATATGCTCCAGCTCACGGAGGGCGCGGCGCGCGTGACGCTCGATGGTTATCATGTCAACTACAACTATAGGACGCGCGAAGGCACGATGGCGGAGGCAAAGGGCAAGGTCGGCGGCTACTATATGACGGGCAAGCGCTTCGAGTTCTATCCGGACAAGATCGTGGTCTACGACGGGACGCAGACAAAATGCGCCGCAGAAAAGCCGGATTACCATCTGAGCGCGGATGTCGCGGAGCTCTACCCGGGCGACAAGCTGGTGCTCACGAATGTGAAGTTTTGGATCAAGGACAGGGTCATTTTCAAGAAAAAACACTATGAGATTGACATTTCCAACCCCATGCAGCGCAATTTTCCGTCTGCCGGCTATGACAGCGACGACGGACTCTGGGTGGAGCAGACGTTTGACTACGATATCGCACCGCATGTGACGGCGAGTGCCAATCTCTATGTGACGACAAACAAGGGCTGGCGAAGTCACTACGATCTCGGCTGGAAAAATGGTGCGACGAACGCACTTCTCACATATGGTGTCTTTGAGGACGGCAATGACGACTGGATCAAGAAGGAGCCGTCGCTCACCCTCAGTTACACAAAGCGGCTCGGAGAGGCGCCGGTTACGTATCGTCTGTACTCCGAATACGGCCGTTGGTATGGCGGCGGGATTCACAGCAATCATTGGAAGTACGGCATTGCGGTTACGCATGACACGATTCCGTTCCACGGCTATGGGCTCGATCTCGCAGCGGGCTATTCCGTCACGCGGGAGAGCTATGACAGCTCGCGCGTGCAGGGCTTTAACGCAAGTGCCTATCTCACAAAGAAGTTCAACGATCGCTTTGCGGCATACATAGGCGGCATCTACACGAAGAACTCCAAGCAGAATTCCCTGTTCGGTTTCGACCAGGAGGACTACTCCAAGGTCTTGCAGGTGGGGCTCAGCTACCGTCTCGACGAGCACAACCGCATCGGGATCGGAACGAAGTATGCGGTTGACCCGCGACGTTGGACGGATGTGGACTACTACTGGTTCCACGACCTGCACTGCTCGCAGATCATCCTGCGCTACCGCTCGGAGCAGAATTCGTGGAAGATCAAATGGGAGTTTACACCATGGTAAACGCACTCGGGCAGATGGCGGATGTCCCCGTCCTCATCATCGGGGATATGGTGGCGGATATCTATCTGGATGGTGCAATCTCGCGTATTTCGCGCGAGGCACCTGTGCTCGTGCTCGAGCAGAAGGAGGAGCGCGTGGTTGCGGGCGGCGCGGCAAATGTCGCGAACAACGCGGCAACGCTCGGCGGTATGGCGTACGCTGTGGGTGT
>CALALM010000060.1 GCA_937925565.1 uncultured Centipeda sp. | reverse complement strand
CTCCACATAGCCTTTGCTATGCGTCCGGTTTGCCTCCTTGTTCGGACGAAAAATCTACGCCAATCTGGCGGGCTTCATTTTATCAGCGATTCCCTAAAAAGAGGAGAGAGGACTACAGGCTCTTTACAGATTGTGATATAATAAAAGAAATCTGTGTCCCTCCGTGGGATCGTCTATCATAAATGGAGGGGCAAGCTTGGCTGAAAAAATACGACCTGAACTGCTCTCTTTTTTGCAGCCGAATGCTGCGCCGCTACGCATTTTGGTGGTTGAGAGTTTGTCCTATCTGCATGATCTGCGTGAGATGTTTCCGCAGGCGGAGCTCTATGCTGTTACGGCTGAGCTCGACGAGGTGGATATTCCGATGGATATCCATTGGCTGATTCTCGATTATCTTGCGATTCCACTTCCGTATACACGGGGATTCTTTGACTACATTATATCGGATCTTGCTTTAGAGCAGGCAGACAATCCGCAGGATATCGCTGCGGGTTTTTCCATGTTTCTGAAAGAAACCGGATCCTTCCTTACCAGTTTTCGTAATATTCGGCATTGGTCTGTTCTGCAAAATTTAATGGAAGGCCATTATTATAATATTGTTTCTCGACTCTATGCGAGAGCCGAGTTTGAAAATCTTCTCTACGCCTCGTTCTATAAAAGTGTACGAGTGGATCAACAGAAGCGTGAGGCTCCGGAGGGGCTGATTGAGCGGCTTACCGCTGCCGGGTTTGAGAATGAGCGTGACGATCTCGAAACAGAGTTTTATCTTGTGCGTGCGGATCGTTCCATGCCCGAGCTTGCGCTCCTCAAGTCCATGTATACGGCAAAGGAGCGTGCGCAGATGGTGCGTTTCATCCACCGGATTGAGTACGATGTGGAACGTGCAGCGTCGGTTGATAAGCTGTGGAAGATGGTAGATGATCTTCATGTTTTTCCTGCATATCTTTCGTCACTTGTTCATGAGACTGTTGTTCATACAACAGCGTTTTATCAATCCTTATCCATGCATTCGGATGGACGTGAGGTGTTTATTCATGAAATGCTGGATGTGAGCGTGTCGGAGAGTATTGATCCGATGGACCGAGCGTTGTATCAAAGGTTACAGAGAGAAGCTTCACATGGAAAGAGATAGAGGGATCATGGATCTGAACCGAAATAAAATTGCGTTTATTTCCTGTGTCAATGACGAGGATATGTATAGTGAATGTCTGCTGTATCTAAAATCACTACACATCCCGCATGGGATGTCAGTAGAATATATACCTGTACGTGATGCCGTTTCCATGTGTGCGGGATATAATGAAGGTGCGCGTGTGTCCAATGCAAAATACAATGTCTATCTGCATCAGGATGTGCTTGTCGTCAACAAGAATATCATTGCCGATCTGCTTTCCATCTTTGCGGATCCGACCGTTGGGCTTGTCGGTGTGATCGGCTGCCGCAGTCTGCCGCGTTCGGGAGTCTGGTGGGATGGTCTGCGTACTTACGGGCGTGTCCTTCATCATTGTGAGCCGGAGAGCGTGGTGGACTCGCACTGCATGGAGCCAGATGATGACTACATTGATGTCGAGGCTGTGGATGGGCTTTTTCTTGCGACACAGTACGGCATTCGGTGGCGCGAGGATCTCTTTACAGGCTGGCATCTCTATGACACGTCGATGTGTATGGAGATGCGGCGGCATGATTTTCGCGTTGTGGTTCCAAATCAGGAAGAGGATTTTTGGTGCATCCACTGCCCGCGTGAGAAGCCGCTTGCGCCGGAATACAAACGATATCAGAAGATTTTCCTGCATGAATACGGTGCGGAGCTTCATCCCGAGGTCTGAATACAATATATGCGGAAAGGAGGTTTTCATCTATGCAGGAGCAGCCGCCAAAGGCTGAACATACGGCAGAGGAAAAGATCAACTGGCTGAGACTTGCTACAAAGTTCTCTGCTGATGGTGATTTGAAGGGCATGCGCGCCTGTGCACAAGAGGTCGATCGATTGATGGCCGGGGATATTGACGCAACGGCGGTCAATGCCGAGGTGGCGCTCTATAGCGGGCGGATCGACGAGGCGGAGGAGCTTGCCGAAAAGGTATTGTGTGTGCAGCCGCGTCACCCGCGCGCACGTATGGTTCAGGCGGGACTTGCGGCGCTCGAATTTCGTCTGGATGATGAGATTCCACTCCTTGCCGATTTGATCGAAGAGCTGATGTATAAAGCGAAGATTCTAGGCGAGGAGGATCCCTCCTATGCCATCTATCATCAGATGATGCGGCGTGCACGGGGATGGCTTGCCGATGCGCTCTATCTTGCAGGGGAGGCGAAAGGGGCTGCACATGAGCTCCTCATGTCCAGCCGTCTTGCGGATGAGGCGGATGAGGCAGCCGAGCTCTACAGTAAATATCTCTTTATGCGGAACTATCGACACCTCGGCGCAAAGGAAGGGCGTATCAAGGCCGAGTACTATGATACGCTGATGGATGTCCAGTCATACACGCATGACAATGCGCTGCGAGCGCCCCATAAAAAACTGCGCCTTGGATATATATCGCCAGACTTTCGAGAGCATTCGGTCGCATATTTTTTGATACCTCTGCTTCGGCATTTTGACGGCGAACAGTTCATGGTATTCTGCTATGCGACAGGCAGGAGTGACGCCGTGACGGGACGCTTGCGCACGCGCCGTTTGACTTGGCGTGATCTGCGCGGACGATCGCCGCGTGCAGCGGCACGATTGATCGCAGAGGATAAGATCGATATACTGGTCGACCTGTCTGGACACTCGCAGGACAATGCGCTTCCAATTATGGCATATCGCCCTGCTCCTGTACAAGTTTCCGGTATTGGGTATACAAATACGACAGGGCTCCATGTGATCGACTATTTCCTCTCCGATGAGGTTTGTGTTCCGAAGGGCGATCATCAGGCAGAGGCGGGGTTTACCGAACGCGTTCTGCGTCTCCCGCATTCACATCTTTGCTATGTACCGGAGGCAATTCGTACGATGCCGGACGCCGGGTATGAGCCGCCTGTGCGCAGGAACGGCTATGTGACGTTTGGCAGCTTCAACAACTTTGCCAAGGTTACAGATGAAATTCTGCTCCTTTGGCGTGGAATATTGGAGTCCGTGCGCGGCTCTAGGCTCATCATCAAAGGGAAGATTGGGAGCATCGACTCCGGCATCAACTTCGCAAAGAAGCGCCTCTCCATGCTCAGCTATGATCTTGAGCGTGTCGAGTTTCGCCCGTACAGCCCGGACTATCTCGAGCAGTATCGGGATATTGACATTGCTTTAGATACGGCTCCCTACAACGGCGGACTGACAACCTGCGAGGCGCTCTACATGGGCGTACCGGTTATCTCTCTCCGTGGACGTACACATGGCTCTCGTTTTGGCGCCTCTATTCTGACGAATGCGGGGGTGCGTGAACTCATTGCAGAAAATGACATCAACTATGTGCGCCGCGCTGTCAAGCTTGCGGAAACACCGAAGCTCCTCGAGGCGTATCATATGGGGCTGCGTGCGAATATGAAGCGTTCCCCCCTGATGGATGCGCAGGGCTATATGGAGGAACTGGAAACGGCGTACCACGAGATTTGGGAGAATTTCTGCATGTCGAAACCTCTCCTGTGATGAGGATAAAATGAAGGGAAGGGAGGAACAGAATGGCCTTTGCCCATTTGCATGTGCATACCGAGTACAGTCTGCTGGACGGCGCGAGTCGGATCAAGGAGCTCATACGCCGCACAAAGGAACTGGGGATGGATTCGGTCGCCATCACCGATCACGGTGTTATGTATGGTGCTGTCCGGTTCTACAAAGAGGCAAAGGCACAGGGCATCCATCCCATCATCGGCTGCGAGGTTTATCTTGCTCCGGGGATGCGTCAGGAACGCGCGGAGGTCGACGGTACCCGCTACTATCATCTGATCCTCCTTGCTGAAAATGAAACGGGGTACCGAAATCTGGTTGAGCTAATATCCCTCGCAAATATCGAGGGATATTACTATAAGCCGCGCATTGATAAGGAGCTCCTGCGAAAATATCATGAGGGAATCATTGCGCTCTCTGCCTGTGTGGCAGGAGAGATACCGCAGGCGATCCTGCGCGGGAATAACGAGCAGGCAGAGACTTTGCTCCGTGAGTATGTCGAGATTTTTGGTCAGGAGAACTTCTTCCTCGAGATACAGGATCACGGGCTCCCCGAGGAAAAGACGGTCAACCGTGCGCTCCGTGAGATGGCGGAGCGTTACGGTATTGGTCTGGTTGCAACGAATGATGTGCACTATGTCCATGCAAATGACAGTGAGTTTCATGACATCCTGCTCTGCGTGCAGACGGGGCGGACGATCAACGATCCCGACCGCATGCGCTTCTCCGGTCCCGATTACTATCTGAAATCGGAAGAGGAGATGGCGGCGCTCTTTGCAGACTATCCGGGTGCGGTTGAGAATACCGCCAAAATTGCCGCGCGCTGTCAGGTGGATTTCACCTTCGGCGAACTGCAGCTTCCGTTTTATCCGATCCCTGAGAATTATGAGAGCGACGACGCCTATCTGCGCGCTCTCTGTGAAGAGCGTATTCCCGCACGCTATCCGGATGTGACGGATGAGATTCACGCGCGTCTGGACTATGAGCTTGGCGTCATTCATGGCATGGGGTATGCCAGCTACTTTCTCATTGTGTGGGACTTTATTGTCTATGCGCGCGAGCACGGCGTTGCCGTCGGGCCCGGGCGCGGTTCTGCAGCGGGCAGCATCGTTGCCTATCTGCTGGGGATTACGAATATTGATCCCCTTCAATACGCACTCCTCTTTGAACGATTCCTCAATCCCGAACGCGTGTCCATGCCGGATATTGATATTGACTTTGACGATATCAATCGCGGACGGGTGATTTCGTATGTCAAGGAGCGCTACGGCGAGGATCATGTCGCGCAGATCGCCACGTTTGGTACGATGGGGGCAAAGGGCGCGATTCGCGATGTCGGACGTGTGCTCGAGATGTCGTTCGGTGAGGTTTCGAGCATCACAAAGCTCGTTCCTGCGGAACTCAACATCACATTGGATCGCGCGCTTAAGGAATCGTCCGACTTTAGGAATATCTACGATGCAGATGAGAATGTCCGCAGGGTCATCGATCTCGCGCGCAAAATCGAAGGTCTGCCGCGCAATACCTCCATCCATGCGGCCGGTGTTGTGATCGCAAAGAATCCGCTCGCAAGTCAGGTGCCGGTCTGGGTCTCCGAGGGGACACTCGTTACGGAGTTCGACAAGGACGATGTGGAGGCATTGGGACTCCTCAAGATGGACTTTCTGGGACTGCGTACACTGACGATCATCGCGGATACGGTGCAGCACGTACATGCAACGTGTGGGATTGACGTGGATGTCGATGCAATTCCGCTGGTGGACGAGAAAACATCACAAATGCTGTGCGATGGCGATACAGGCGCTGTGTTTCAGATGGAGTCTACAGGCATGACGAATCTCGTCAAAGATCTCCAGCCGAAGGGCTTTGTCGATCTGATTCCGACGGTAGCACTCTATCGTCCGGGTCCTCTTGGGAGCGGTATGGTGACCGACTTCATCGACGGTCTGCATGGAAAAAAAGAGGTCGTCTATATGCATCCGATGCTCGAGCCGATTTTGAAGGAAACATTCGGCGTCGTACTCTATCAGGAGCAAGTCATGCAGATTGTGCAGGTACTCGCGGGGTTCAGTCTCGGGCAGGCGGACCTTCTGCGCCGTGCAATGGGGAAGAAGAAGCATGACCTGCTGATGGCACAGAAGGAAATTTTTCTGCAGGGCTGTGAGAAGAATGGGCTTGAGGCATCACTTGCCAATCATATCTTCGACCTGCTGACGCATTTTGCAGACTATGGCTTCAACAAGTCCCACAGTGCCGCATATGGACTCCTCGCATGGCAGACGGCATACCTCAAGGCGCATTACCCCGTGGAGTTTATGGCGGGTGTACTGACGAGCATTATGGACAAGACGGAGAAGATTCCCGTCTACATCCAGCTTTGCCGCCGTATGGGGATCAGGATCCTGCCGCCCGATATAAATTCGAGTGCAGCGAGCTTTGGGATCGAAAGCGGTGCGATCCGCTTCGGGCTCGCTGCTGTACGCAACGTCGGTGAGAATGCGATTGTGAGCATGGAGCGCGTTCGTGCGGAGGGTGGGAAGTTCCGCTCGCTCGTGGATTTCTGCGCGCGCGTCGATATGCGCGCGGTCAACAAGCGCGCGATTGAGAGCCTCATCAAATGCGGAGCATTCGACAGCATCGGAGTGGAGCGCAATCAGCTGCTTGCCTCCCTTGATGCCGCAATGCAGGACGCGGCACGGCGCCAACGTGACCTCATGAGCGGGCAGGGCGGGCTTTTTGGCGAGGAAACGATGGAGGAGGCTCAGCAGATCCGGGGTGCGGCGGATGTTCCACCAAGTACGGCGCGCGAGCGTCTGATGTGGGAAAAGGAGGCGACGGGCTTCTACATTACGGGGCATCCACTCGATGATTACCGCGATACACTCTCTGCGTTGCTGTCCATCGGTGAGATTCCGCATACCGTACATAAGGATCGGCAGCTCGTACGCATCGGCGGGATCCTTACGAACACGAAGCGCTTTACGACGAAGAAGGGCGACACGATGCTCTTTGCCGAGCTTGAGGATTTCAGCGGCAAGATCGAGGTCACAGTGTTCCCGCGCGTATTCTACGCACATGTTTCCGATTTGGAGTCGGATGCGGTCATCGTTATGGAGGGGCGTGTCGATACAACTGGCGAGGAACCGAAACTGCTCGCCGATGAGATCTGGCGGATGAATGAGTATCGTGCTTCCTTCTACCTGATGCCGCCGACCGATGTTGACCGTCGTACGCTATGGAGCGGGATGCAGGAACTCTTCGCTGCTCATGCGGGGGAGCATCCCGTCTACGTTCGCAGTGACGGGCGATGGCGGCGGCTGGATGAGTCCTATTGGATTGACGGCTCGCCGGAGGTGCGGCAGGAACTTACGCAGCTTATGGGTGAAGGCTCTGTCAAAATGCGATAGGAAGCAAAATGGAAGAACGATTGCAGAAAATCCTCAGCAGTGCGGGCGTCGCGTCGCGCCGTGCGGCGGAGGAGATGATCCGTGCGGGGCGTGTTGCGGTAGATGGTGTTGTGGTGACAGAACTCGGCTCGAAGTATGAGGCGATGCGGCATGTCATTACCGTTGACGGCAAACGCATTCAGGGACATGAAAAGCGATATTATATTCTCCTCAATAAGCCTCGCGGCTATCTCTCGACCGTGCGGGATGATCGTGGGCGCAAAACGGTGCTCGATCTCCTGCCCGATTTTCCCGTGCGGCTTTATCCCGTGGGACGGCTCGATGCCGATACGGAGGGCCTGCTCCTCATCACCAATGACGGCGCATTGACACAGGGGCTGTTGCATCCGCGCTATGAGATCGACAAGGTCTACCATGCAGAGGTAATGGGAGAGGTTACGGCAGAGGGGCTGGAACAGCTGCGTCGTGGAATCCTGCTCGAAGACGGCAGAACCGCCCCCGCACGTCTGCGCGTATTGCGCGCAGAGGATGGGCGTACCGTGGTCGAGACAATCATCCATGAGGGGCGCAACCGACAGGTGCGCCGTATGTTCGCCGCGATCGGCTGTCGCGTTATGACGCTCCGGCGCGTCCGATTTGCGCAGCTGACCTTACGCGGGCTTTCCTGCGGTGCCTATCGGCATCTGACGGCAGAGGAGATTCAGAAACTACGTGTGGTTGCGGGGGTGCGGGAGAGTGAAGCGGATCATCGTGGCGGGCGCGGGACCGGCAGGCATGATGGCGGCGGCAGCAGCGGCAGAAAACGGGGGAAACGTTCTGCTCCTCGAGAAAATGCCGCGCGTCGGGCGCAAGATGATGATCACGGGAAAGGGGCGCTGTAACGTCACGAGCGCCGACGAGATTCCTGATATCATCAAAAATGTCGTGGGAAATGGCAGATTTCTCAACAGCAGTCTCCGTGCCTTTGACAATGCCGATGTCGTCGCATTCTTTGAGGGGCTGGGCGTTCCGCTTAAGACGGAGCGTGGAAACCGCGTCTTTCCGCAGAGTGACCGCGCCCTCGATGTGGTGGACGCGATGCTGAAATATCTGCATGATCACAACGTGGAGATTCGTACAAATGCGACCGTGCGTGAACTTATCTTCGACGCCAATACCGTGCGTGGTGTCCGTCTTGCGGACGGAACGTGCATCGAGGCGGCAGCCGTAATTCTTGCAACGGGCGGCGCCTCCTATCCTGCGACGGGATCCACGGGGGACGGCTATGCGCTTGCACGCGCGGCAGGACACACGGTCACACCGATCTTTCCTGCGCTTGTTCCCCTTGTGACGCAGGAAACGTGGGTCAGGGATGTGCAGGGGCTGTCGCTGCGGAACGTGCGCGCGACACTGTATCATGCGGGAAAAAAAGAACAGGACTTTTTCGGAGAAATGCTCTTTACGCATTTCGGGGTGACGGGTCCGATCATCCTCCAGCTGAGCCGCCGTGCATCGGAACTTCTAACGGATGGGCAAAAGGACATCGAACTGCGGCTGAACCTCAAACCGGCGTTGACGCATGAAAAATTGCGAGAGCGTGTGGATCGGGATTTTGCAGCATACGAGCAGAAACAGCTCCACAACGGCATGGTCGATCTCCTGCCAAAGCGTTTGATCGACATTGTGCTGAATGCGGCGGGGTTTGCACCCGAGCGCATCGTCGGACAGATTTCATCAAAGGAACGTGAACGCCTTGTGCATACCTTGCAGGCGCTCCCGCTGACGATCGTGGGGACGCGTCCCATCGCGGAGGCAATTGTGACGGCGGGTGGGGTCGCAACACGTGAGATCAACCCGCGCACAATGGAATCGAAGATTGTGCGCAATCTATACTTTGCCGGAGAGTTGGTCGATGTCGACGCGTACACAGGCGGCTATAACTTGCAGGCGGCGTTTTCGATGGGGCATGCCGCAGGTGTCCACAGCGTATGGAACTTGGAAGGGGCTTGAACAGAATGGCGGAGCTGAGAATCGTAGAGGCGGCACAGTCCGGATGGCAGGGCGAACTGACGATTCCGGGGGACAAATCCATCTCACATCGCAGCGTTATGTTTGCGGGGCTTGGCGATACACCCGTGCATATCAAAAACTTTCTCTATGCAGAGGACTGCCTGTCAACCGTTGGCGTGATGCGTGCGCTTGGCACAGCAATCGAATTTTTGAATGAGAATGAACTGATTGTTACGGGAAAAGGTCTGCACGGGCTGTCCGAGCCGATGACCGTACTCGATGCGGGAAACTCGGGGACGACACTGCGCCTCATGATGGGGCTCCTTGCGCCGCAGCCGTTTCTCTCCGTGTTCAGCGGTGACGCTTCGCTGACGCGCCGCCCGATGGGGCGCGTGCTCCTGCCGCTCTCGCAGATGGGCGCGCGGATTTACGGGCGCAGCGGAAACAATAACCTCCCGCTCACCATCGTACCAACGGGGGAAAAGCTGCACGGCATTCATTACGAGAGCCCCGTTGCGAGCGCACAGGTCAAATCTGCGATCCTGCTCGCAGGACTCTATGCAGATAGACCGACGACCGTCACGGAGCCGTACGTTTCACGCGACCACACGGAGCAGATGCTTGCGGGCTTCGGTGTTCGCCTCGAGCGTAGCGGGACGAGTGTCACTGTTTTCCCTGTGGAGGACGGCGGCTATCGTGCGCCGGAGGAGATTACGGTACCCGGTGATATCAGCTCGGCGGCGTACTTCCTCGTCGCGGGCAGTATCATCGAGGGCAGCCGTTTGCTGCTCAAGAATGTCGGCATCAATCCGACGCGCACGGGGATTCTGGATGTGCTCACGGAGATGGGCGCGCATATCTCGGTGCAGAATGAGCGAACGAGCGGCGGTGAACGCGTCGCGGACATTGTTGTGGCGGCGGCAAATTTGCGTGGAGTATCTTTTGGTGCGGAGATTATGCCGCGCCTCATCGACGAGATTCCGATTCTCGCCGTCGCCGCACTCTTTGCCGAGGGAGATACGGTCATCACGGGCGCGGGCGAGCTTCGCGTCAAGGAGACCGACCGACTCCACGCCGTTGCAACGGAGTTCCAAAAACTTGCGCCCGGCAGCATCGAGGAGCGGGAGGACGGTCTCCTGATCCACGGGAAAGCGAAGCCGCAAAGGGCGCAGGTCAAAAGTTACGGCGATCATCGCATGGCGATGTCGCTTGCCGTACTCGGTGCAGCGGCAGAGGGCGTCCTAATTGAAGACCCGGACAGTGTGAATATTTCCTACCCGACATTTTTTTCCGAGATGGAACGGATGAGCTAGGAGGATTGTGATATGAAGCGTGTGATAGCGATTGATGGTCCTGCGGGTGCGGGCAAGAGTACCGTTGCAAAGATCGTTGCAGAGAAGTTGGGCTATACATACATCGACACAGGTGCAATGTACCGCGCTGTCGCGTGGAAGACGCTGCAGCAGTCGTCGGAGGCGACGGATGAGGCGATCCTGCGCGCTGTCGAGGGCATTGACGTGCGCCTTGCCTGCACGGACAGCGGCACACGCGTCACGGTCGACGGCACGGATGTGACGGGAGAGATCCGCACGCCCGAGGTCACACACATCGTCTCTCGTGTCGCTGCACTTGGTCCTGTGCGTGAGAAGATGGTGGAACTGCAGCGCGCAATGGCGGCGGATGGTGCAGTCGTGATGGATGGGCGTGACATCGGGACGAACGTGCTGCCGAACGCCGATGTAAAGATCTTCCTTACGGCCTCCGTTGAGGAACGTGCGCGGCGTCGCTATGATGAGATGAAGGAAAAGGGCTATGCGGTGGACTTCGATGACCTGAAAAAGGAGATTGCATCGCGCGACAAGCAGGACAGTGAGCGTGCGATCTCACCGCTGCGTCAGGCAGAGGATGCCATTCTGCTCGACTCGACCGCGCTCTCCATTGACGCGGTTGTTGCCCGCATTATGGAACTTTCGGAATAGGCGGGGACGGTCATGCTGTACGGATTTTTACAGATTGTATTTCGGCTATTTTTCTATACGGTATTTCGTACGCGCGTCTATGGACGTGAGAACATCCCCGCAGAGGGCGCGGTGATCCTTGCGGCGAACCATGCGAGCAATATCGATCCGCCGCTGATGGCGAGTCTCATCGAGCGCCCCGTCAGCTATATGGCGAAGATCGAGCTGTTCGAGAATCCAATCTTCGGCGCGGCGATTCGCCGCTGTCATGCCTTTCCCGTGAAGCGCGGCGCATCCGACCGCGGTGCCATCAAGGCGGCGGTCGCGGTACTCAAAGAGGGGCGTATCTTGGGACTCTTCCCCGAGGGGACGCGCAGCAAGACGGGCGAGCTCCAAAAGGCGGAGGCGGGCGTCGCTCTCATTGCCGCCATGACGGGGGCGTCGATCGTGCCCGTCGCCATCCTGAACACGCACCGCATCTTTGCGAACGGCGGACTCATCCCGCAGCTGCGTATCATGTACGGCGAGCCGATCACATTTCACGGCGATCGTAAGAGCAAGGAGTCGCTCGATGCGTTCTCCGAGGAGATCATGGGACATATTGCGCGGATGAAGGAAGAACTTGCGCAAAAATAAGAGAGTGAGACGGGATCATGGAACTGTTTGATGTTTTGCCGGAACGTTTCTTTGGGCTCCTGGCGGGGAAATGTCGGCGGATCTATGCGGAGGCAGGTCTTTGTCTCTATGAGCAGTATCGCCTTGCCCAATTTGGGATCGAGCAGGAGATTCTGCGCGATAAATTTCAGGAGCTCATCGAGAGCTGGGCAGATGCCGGCGTTGCGTATGAGGACGAGGACTTTTCGGGGAAGGACACCGACAACAATATCAAGAAAAAGATGGAGCAGGTGTCCGCCCAAATGAGTCTTCAGGAGGTACTGTCCCACCATTTCGTCGAATATCGCGCGGATATTGTGGATCGCAGCTATCACCGCCTCAAGACATCGAATCATGTCTCGCACTATCGCATTCGCATCCTGCAGGAGGTACAGGAGATCCGGCAGAATAAGGTGCGTTTTCGTGTGCTCTGTGAGGATGCATGCGCGGTCAGCTTGCCGACACAATGGAGGCGGCAGAATATCGCATGAACGCATCACTCCAAGCGCTCGATGAGATGTTTGCACAGATTGACCGCCGCCACAATCAGTATGTGCGTGCGTCCTATGGGCGTGCACTCTGTTTGCAGCAGGCGGAGAACGCGCGGACGGAAACTGCAACCCGATACAGCTACGCTTGTAAGTGAAGTTGACAAGGAACTGCGGGCGCGCGTGCGACGTGAAAGTGCGGAGCGGGTTGCGCGCGGCATCTCTCGGCAGAAGATCGATACGTGGATTTTGGATGTGCTGGGGCAGCGAAGTTCGATGGAGATAAGGGAACTTCTTACACTCCTGCAGCTGCTCTATGTCTATCTCCATGGGTATGACGATCTGGCGAAGCATCAGTTAGGAAAAAACAAGGAAATCGAGGAACAGGATACGATCCAATACACGAACTGCACACTCAGGCGCAGGGAGAAGAGAAACAGGAGCGGAGAAGAAGTATCCGGATCGTCGGGAAAACAGGTCTCTTGCCTCCCTTTTAGAGGAAAAGAATCCACTCGCACAGGCACGTATCGATCATCTGCTTGGAACTGCCATGCAGGCGACAGATGATCAGGAGATACTTGCGTATAAGAGTGCCGCGACAAAGACCTGCATGTCGTATAATGGACCGGTTGCACGTCAGATTCCGCGCCACGTCTATGAGATTCCATACATCGGCGCAGATGCCATCGAGCGCCAGCTTGAAATTCGGCAACGGGAACTCACGGAAGTGCAGCAGCGCCTTGCCGCACTTGCTGAGGAAGCGGATTGCATCGATTTTTCATGAGCCTCTGCACAGATATTGCAACGGATATTCCATCCTTCGAGGAGAAGGCGAAGGATGCACTGGCACAGTCGGAGATGGAGTTCAAGGCGCATTTTATCTTTCGTATGCGCGAGGCGATTGAAAGCGCAGGCCACGAATTTCGTGAACTGAATTATTCACTCGATCAATTTCAGTTTCACAAGGACAAGTACAGTTTTCTCATCACACCCGGCGCGAAGTACAAGCCGTTTTACGATGCCGTGATGTCGGTGGATTGGGAGATTGCGGGCGGGCTCTACTATGAGAAGAAAATTCTGACGCTTCTGCTGAAAAAATGGAGATTGACGTTCTGCCATCCTCCATCCTGACGGTTGAAAATCTGACAAATGCAGAAGTCTTGGCACGAGATGATGACATGGATCGCCTCCTCATCTACACAGCAGGATTTCCCAACCGTACTGTACAGGCGCTTCTTGCTAAAGTCGCGGCAACATATTTCACGACCATCGTGTGCCACTGGGGGATCTGGACTATGGCTAAATTCGCATCTTTGAGTATCTGCGCAGGCATTTCTTTTCAAAACTCGAACCATACCGCATGGATGCAGAGAGCTTTCTCACATATCTGCTGTACGCGCAGGATCTGAAACCTGCACAGCGTAAACGTCTCTCAAGCCTTCTTAAAAGAGAGGGGGTTCGGTATGGCATGAGCTCATCCCTATCATGCTGCATGAGGGCAAGTGGATGGGACAGAAAGTCATGTTGTGGGACGCATCGTCATCATGATTTCGTAAGGAATTATGCAGGAAATTTACAGATAACTGGAATATTATGAAGGGGAAGAGAGGAGGCTGTCCGTTGCAGGTATCCATATTGGCAAGCGGCAGTAAGGGAAATTCGGTTTATGTGGAGATGGACGGTACGCGTCTCCTGGTCGATGCGGGCATCAGTGCGGCGCGTATTACGAAGAGTCTGCGTGCGCGCGGTGTTGAACCGCAAAGTCTGGATGCTGTGCTCATCACGCATGAGCACATCGACCATGTGCGCGGACTCAAGACACTCGCGAAACAATATCATCTGCCGATCTTTGCGACGCACGGAACACTTGCAGGTATCGACGGCGGTGCGGTGTTTGAGGAAGATATGCGGGGCATTGCGGACGATTTCAAAATCGGCGAAGTGACGGTGCGCCCTTTTGCTATCTCACATGATGCGGCAGAGCCGTGCGGCTTTCGCCTCGAGGGCTCACATTGCTGCACATTCGCGACCGATCTCGGCGTTGTCACCAATACGGTGCAGGAGGCGATGGAGGGGGCGGATGTGCTTGTTCTCGAGGCGAATCACGATACCGATCTCCTGCGGCAGGGCAGCTACCCATGGCCGCTCAAGCGCCGCATTCTCTCAAATCGTGGGCACCTTGCGAACGGGGAGGCGGCATGGGCGCTCACGCGCATGAAGAAACATCCACGTAAGGTCTACCTTGCACACCTCTCGGAGGAGAATAACCGCCCTGTGCTCGCATGTGATACGGTGCAGGATATTCTTGCCTCGCGCGGCATGGTGCTCGATATCGAGAGCTGTCTGCCGGAGGGCGGTGCAGAAATTATCATATAAAGGAGATGTCTTTATGAATATCCGAAGCAAAAAACGGAAGGGGATTGCCCTCGCTGCAGGGGCAGTTTTGGCTTCCTTTGTCATCTTTGGTGGCTGCTCGATGGGAACGGCCGCCGATAACTCAGTCAGCGCTATGAAGCCTGCGCAGACGGTTGACGTATCAGGGCTCTCGGAGGCGCGCAACACACCCGTCGTCCGTGCAGCCAAGGCGGTGGGCCCTGCCGTCGTCGGCATTACGAACAAGGCGGTTGCACGTGACTGGTTCAACAATCCCGTCGAAACAGAGGGCGTCGGCTCTGGCGTGATTTTTCGCAGCGACGGCTACATCGTGACAAACAATCACGTGATTGACGGGGCGAAGGAGATCATTGTCTCCCTCTCCGACGGGCGCAGCCTCAAGGGGCAGCTCATCGGAAAGGATGAGTTCACAGACCTTGCCGTTGTGAAGGTAGATGAACGCAATCTGCCGACGGCAGCCTTTGGCAACTCAGATACGGTCGTGGTCGGTGAGCCGGCAATTGCGATCGGCAATCCGCTTGGGCTCGAGTTTCAGGGAAGCGTCACCGTGGGGGTCATCAGTGCGCTGAACCGCACGCTCGATGTCAGCGACAAGCGCGTAAAGTTGTTGCAGACCGATGCAGCGATCAGTCCGGGCAATTCGGGCGGTGCGCTTGTGAACGCGGACGGCGAGGTCATCGGCATCAACAGTGCGAAGGTGTCGGCGGCTGCCGTCGAGGGCATGGGCTTTTCCATCCCGATCAATACGGTACAGACCATCGTAAATGAGCTGATCGAAAAGGGCTATGTGGCGCGTCCGTACCTCGGTGTCTCCGTCTTTGACCCGACAACGGCGGCACGCTATGGCTATCAGCTGAACATCGATAAGGGCGTCTATATCTTCCGTCTGACGCTCGATGGTCCATGCGGAAAGGCGGGCTTCCAGCGCGGCGATATCATCCTCGAGATCGATGGTGAGGAGGTCAACAGCGTCGCGGATCTGCGCGCGAAGATTGCCTCGTACAAGGTCGGCGACAAGGTGACGGTCACCTATGACCGCAACGACACGAAGCGCAAAGCGGAGGTCGTGCTTGAAGAGATGCCGCAGGAGGATCGTTGAAGATCACAATCGTCTGCGCAGGAAAGATAAAGGAAAAGTACCTGCGTGAGGGGGTTGCGGAGTATGAAAAGCGTCTGCGTCCCTATGCCGACTTGCGTACGATTGAGATTGGCGAGGAACGCATGAAGGACAAACCTTCGGTAGCGGAGAAGGCAGAAACCATCCGTCGCGAGGGGGAGCGCCTTTTGATGCAGGTGCCCCAGGATGCATATCTCATCGTCCTCGATGTGGGTGGTGCGGAGCTGTCCTCGGATGAACTTGCAGCAAAGATCGACCGCCTTGCTGTTGAGGGCGAGAGTCATATCGCCTTTCTCATCGGCGGTCCCTTCGGGCTGTCAGATGAGGTACGTCAGTGTGCCGACATTCGCCTCTCCTTCTCACACTTTACGTTCCCACATCAACTGATCCGTCTCTTTCTGATGGAGCAAATCTATCGTGCATTCAAAATCAGCAAGGGAGAACCATATCATCTGTAAATTAGGAGGTTCCTGGGTTTTTGCAGGAACCTCTTTTTTTGTATTTGCAGTGCATATTGTATTCATGCCCATAATCCCTATACAAAACTCCGCACTATATGCTATACTCAGTCACGTTCCGTTGAACAGTCATCGGGCAAACAGAGGGAGGAATTATAATGTCTGAAATGAAACAGTATGTTGATGATATTCTCGATCTGGTAGCAAAGCGTGATCCGGATCAAACACATTTCAAGAATACGGTCTCCGAGGTTCTGACCTCCGTTGTTCCGCTGTTGGAGAAGCATCCAGAGTACAAGGCGCACAAGATTCTGGAGTCTATGATCGAGCCTGACCGCATCATTACCTTCCGTGTGCCGTGGGTGGACGATAAGGGCGAGATCCAGATCAACCGTGGATTTCGTGTGCAGATGTCGAGCACACTCGGTCCCTATAAGGGGGGGCTGCGCTTCCATCCGAGCGTGACCCTCGACATTCTGAAGTTCCTCGCGTTCGAGCAGGTCTATAAGAATGCGCTGACGGGACTGCCGATCGGCGGCGGCAAGGGCGGCTCGGATTTCGACCCGCACGGACGCAGCGACAACGAAGTCATGAAGTTTTGCCAAAGCTTTATGACGGAACTCTATCGCCATATCGGGCCGAACGTGGATGTTCCGGCGGGCGATATCGGTGTCGGCGGACGCGAGATCGGTTATCTCTTCGGGCAATACAAGCGCATCCGTGACTCGTATGATGCGGGCGTCCTGACGGGTAAACGCACGGATTATTGGGGCAGTCTTGCGCGTACGGAGGCGACGGGCTACGGGCTTCTCTACTTCGTGCAGGATATGCTCGAGGCAAAAGGGATCGGTCTCGCGGGCAAGACGATCGTCGTTTCGGGCGCGGGTAATGTTGCGATATACGCCATCGAGAAGGCGCAGGAATTCGGGGCAAAGGTCGTGACCTGCTCCGACTCGAACGGCTATATCTACGATCCGGACGGCATTGATCTCGCGGCGGTTAAGGATATCAAGGAAGTGCGCCGTGCACGTATCAAGGAGTATGCGGCAACGCATCCGAATGCCGAGTACCATGAGGGCTGCACGGGCGTCTGGTCGGTGAAGTGCGACATTGCACTGCCGTGCGCGACGCAGGGCGAGATCAATCTGGAGTCTGCAAAGCTGCTCGTTGCAAACGGCGTGCAGGCGGTCGGTGAGGGTGCAAATATGCCATCGACGCTCGATGCCATTGCGTATTTCCAGAGTCACAAGGTGCTCTTTGCGCCGGCAAAAGCGGCAAATGCGGGCGGTGTTGCAACCTCTGCACTCGAGATGTCGCAGAACTCCGAGCGTCGTCAGTGGACGTTCGAGAAGGTAGACAAGCGTCTTCGCAAGATCATGTCACATATCTATCGCGATGCGAAGAAGAATGCGGAGCTCTATGCAGATCCTGACGATCTCGTCGCGGGCGCGAACATCACGGCGTTTGTAAAGGTTGCGGATGTGATGCTCGCACACGGTCTGGTGTAATCGAATATCGTTTGAACATGGGCTGCTTCGGCAGCCTTTTTTCTTTGAACAAGTGTGCAGAAATGCGAGAACTGTGCTATAATAGGCGGGATTTTAGGGAGCTCTATAGAGGAGGAGTATATTTACTGTGGATATTTCATTGATGGAGCTATTGAAGGTCGTCATTCTGGGCATTGTGGAGGGGCTGACGGAGTGGCTGCCCGTATCGAGTACGGGGCATATGATTCTCGTCGATGAGTTCATCCGTCTCGATGTCTCGACAGCATTTATGGATATGTTCCTCGTAGTGATCCAGCTCGGTGCGATTCTCGCCGTCGTCGTGCTGAACCTCGAAAAGCTCAATCCGTTTCTAAAGAGTAAGTCGGAGGCGGAGCGGCGTGAGACCTTTGACCTTTGGGGTAAGGTCATTGTTGCCTGTCTACCCGCTGCCGTGATCGGGCTTGCATTCAATAAATATATGGAAGAGCATTTTATGAATGCGCCTGTGGTCGCTGCGATGCTGATTCTCTACGGCGTGCTCTTCATCGTGGTCGAGCGCTGGAATAAGCGGCGTACGCCGCGCGTGGATGATCTTGCGGCTCTGGACTACCGTACGGCATTCATCATCGGTATGTTTCAGGTACTTTCGCTCGTTCCGGGTACGAGCCGTTCGGGTGCGACGATTCTCGGCGGCATCATCTTCGGAGCAAGTCGTTATGTGGCAACGGAGTTCACGTTCTTTCTCGCCATTCCCGTCATGTTTGGCGCATCCTTCCTGAAGCTTGTGAAATTCGGATGGAACTATACCGGAACGGAGCTTGTGATCCTCGGCGTCGGCATGGTGACAGCATTTATCGTGTCCATCCTCTCGATTCAGTTCCTCCTGCGCTACATCAAGCGTAACGACTTCACGGCGTTCGGCTGGTACCGCATCAAGATGACCATTGCCGGTATCGGTATTGAGAAGAACGACAACCAGAAGCTGGTGACCCGCAATATTGCCCTGCCGGTGGGCAACAGGCAGGAGACGCTGATGGTGTTGCGTCTGCTGCTGCCCGCCCTGGATGA